>NZ_JBEPMN010000009.1:0-121254 GCF_040545755.1 Aquamicrobium ahrensii | reverse complement strand
CGCGCACAAGCTTATCCAGATGCTTGACGCCAAGTGGGATGAAATCCGCAAGAGCGATATGGTGAAAGGCGGTGCGAAATGAGCGCTGATGTCTTTTCAGAAGTGAACCGCTCTGGTGAGCCTATCATTCTCAATCGTGGGCTTCAGCTTCAAAGCCTGCTTACTGTGTGTCAGCAGGCGGCAGCATCCCTCGAAAACGTTGGAGACGGCCCGTATCGCGACAGTGTGACGGCCAGCCTCGGCTTCACTCTGGAATTGGCCGAGAACATTGCCAACGACCTTCATGAAGCGCTGGTGAAGCTCGAACCTAAGACTGGGGGTGTGGAATGAGCGCACCCTACACCCGCGACGACCTCGACGCCGACATTGTCTATCTCTCCCACCTGATTGATGTGATCTACGACCGCTGGACGGATGGTATGCCGGACAAGCGTGGCTCTGATTTCCACATGGACAGCCTGCTGCTTATCGGTCGCAACATGGCTCGTGATCTGATCAAGAAAACGGATCGGGCGGAGGACCTACAATGAGCAAGGGTTCTACTCGCGATTATTTCGATGCGCTTTATCGCAAGGCTTGCATCCTTCAATCCATGGTGGAGGTGCTTTTCGACAGGATCACCGACACCGAACCGACTGGCGAACGTGATTTCGTCGTTGACAATCTGATCGACGCCGCTCGCGATCTATCGCGCGAATTATCCGTCATGGCGATCGAAGACCCTGAGCATTGGGAGGCGCGCTAATGACCCTCCTGCTGCGTCTCTACGCCATCATTGCAATCAGCAAGGTCATTCACCTTCTGCTTGACCTGATGGGCTACATCATGCCTGCGGAGCGGCCGCGCCGCGCAGGCTTCCGACCGGCAGAGTTGATGTTGCTCGGCTCGCTCGTCGGGCTGTCGATCTGCCTGTTGTGGATCTGGATCAGCGCGAGGGCAGGGCGATGAGCGCGATACAGAAACCACGTCTCCGACGTAAAGAAGTCCCTGCATATCTGGCCGAGAAGCATGGGATCGAGATTGCTTTGTCCACCCTGAACAATCTCGCCTCCATTGGGGGAGGGCCGGTTATGCAATACCACGGGCGTATCCCGCTCTATCGCCTTGAAGACCTGGACGCCTGGGCTGAAGAGCGGCTTTCCGCCCCGGTGCGTTCAACTGCGGAGAGGTGCCGCGACTAGGCGCGTCGCGGCATGTCGATCACGTTGCCGCCTTTGCCGGTCATCTGTCGGAAGATTTCGCGGCAAACCTTGTTGGCAGAGGCGACCAACACGCTGTCGAGACGATGGACATACTTGCTCGTGACGGTCGCGCTGGAGTGGCCAAGCAGGGATGAGATGGTGCTGTCAGACATGCCGATATCGCCTGCAATCGAAGCGTAGGAGTGACGCATGGTGTGTGGGGTTACTCCCGCCAACTGCGCCTGTCTCATAAAACGCAGCCATGCGCCCGACAGGCCATTGTAACTCCCTTCCTTGCGAAGGCCCGGGAGCACGTAAGGGTTTCCGTCTACTCTCAAGGCATCGGCAAGGACGTCAAAAGCCTCCTTGCCGATAGGCCGTACCGAAGGACCGGTCTTGCTGTCCTTCAACCGGAAGCAATTGGACGCCTCATCTACCTCATCCCAGGTCAGATTGACGATTTCACCCAGCCGACAACCGGTCAGGGCCAGCAGCCACGCGCCGGTGAGCGCTTGCGGTGTCCCGAGTTCGGCGCTTGCATCAGATAAAACCTTCCCTACGGCACGGTACTCGTCAGCACTGAGGCGTCGGGTGCGCACATTGTCGGCAGGTTTTGGAACGCTGGCGGCAGGATTGTGTTCGATAATGCCCTCACCAACGGCGTAGGTCAGAATTGCTCCAAGAAGGCCGGCCGTGCGCGCGGCCGTCCCCGGTCCACCGGTAACCAGAATGCGAGCGCCATTCTTCCCCCTTCGGTTATGAACGGCTGTCCTTCCGGCGGTCACGTCACGAATGAATTTCACCACGTCAGCACGGGTGAGATCGATGACGCGCTTCGCACCGAGTAACGGCTTGATATGCCGTTCGATGCGGCCACGGTCTATCTCGATGGTCGAGGCCTTTTTCGGCCGTCGACTGCGACCGACAATCATGCCGCTCTCGACAACCTTGAGATATTGGTCGCACAGGTCACTCAACGTGATCGATGACCGCCGTGACCTCCGCTCACCCAGCGGGTCGGCCTTTCTGAGAACCACCCCTCCCATTGTTTCGATTGCGAGCTTACGCGCCTGTTCTGTGGTCAGGGCACCATGCCGCCCGATGGTCATGCGTCGCCGCGTTCCGTCGCCGGTCCGATAGTCGATAAAATAGGTACGACGACCGCTCGGATGAACATAGGCCCCGAAGCCTTTCAGCTCGGAGCACCAGATCGTGTACTGCTTTTCCCGCGGCTCGGCGCGGTCGATTATGGCCTTGGTGAGTTTGGGCAATTGATTATGGCTGCCTATGGTTTTTCACTCACCATATACTCACCACGACATCGGAAACAAGGGGGAATGTCAATTAGTATCAGGTAATATGACGTAGGTTAAGTTTTTGAAATTAATATCAAACGGGAATTTCCGGGAGTTTGTGTGAATCGAGCGGAAGCCTTTGTCGACTCCCAAGGAAGGCAGCCACTACGATCTTCCCATCGCGCTCGGCCTCATGGCGGCGATAGGCGTCATCCCCGGCGACGCGCTTTCGGCCTATGTGGTGCTGGGCGAATTGTCGCTCGACGGCACGATCGCCTCCGTGGCCGGGGCGCTGCCGGCGGCGATTGCCGCCAATGGGGATGGCCGCGGCCTGATCTGCCCGCATGATTGCGGACCGGAAGCGGCATGGGCCGGCAGCGAGATCGATATTCTCGCGCCGCGCAGCCTTATCGCGCTCGCCAACCATTTTCGCGGCGTGCAGGTGCTCTCGCGGCCCGAGCCCGGCGTACGGTCGGGTGGAGCGGATCTGCCGGACCTTTCCGACATCAAGGGGCAGGAGAGTGCGCGGCGTGCGCTGGAAGTGGCGGCGGCGGGCGGCCACAATCTGTTCCTAGTGAAAACAAAAGACCCCCGTGCATCCGGTTTTCGTGCGCGTGCCGCCTAGCCCTATTTCATTGCTGCCGGACTTGGGAAAATGACCTATGGTTCCAGCGTCAGGAGAACCGTATAGGGGGGACTGAATGGCAGTCACGCGCGGGCATGGAAACCCGAACTGGAACCGCGACGAAATTATTCTCGCACTCGATCTCTACAACCAGCTCGGGGGTAGTCTTCCCGGTCCTAATGATGCGCGCGTGATCGCCCTTTCCGATCTCCTGCGGTCGTTGCCCTACCATGCAGCCGCGGCGCGCAATCCCACGTTTAGAAATCCTTACGGCGTGGCATTTAAACTGCAGAACCTTCGCAGCGTGGCTACTGGCAAGGGACTCAGCAATGTATCAGCCCTAGATCGGGCGATATGGGCCGAGTTCGGAAATGCCCCCGAACAAGTGCGGGAGCTTGCTGGGCGCATCCGGAGCGCCATCACCACAGAGGGGATGGAGGACGACGAGAGTTCTGACGACGAGGAATTCTATGAGGGAAGGCTGTTGTTTCGGCTCCATCGTTCGCGCGAGCGCAAGCCGCAGCTACGCCGAAAGCTACTGGCCAAGCGTCGTTCGTCAGGGCTGACGTGTGATATTTGCGATCTCACCCGCCCTGACCTGCCTCCTGATCTTGAGGAGTCCTTGTTTGAGGCGCACCACGTCGTCCCATTGGCAGAGGCGGAGGTTCGGCCAACAAGGCTTTCCGACATGGCGTTGCTCTGCGCCTGTTGCCATCGCGCCATTCACCGGCTCATCGCATTGGAAGCCCGTTGGGTTGGGATATCTGAAGCACGGACCTTCCTACGAAGGGTTGGCTCTCATCCCTCGGAAGTCCAGTCGCAGAGTGAGCTAGATGAACGCTTGCTTCGTGCAGAGCAAGGATGACGAAAACTAATAGACGCCCCGGCTCACTCCCATGCAGCTAGAACCGCCTCTGCCTTGGCAGGGTCTGCCTTGATCCTCAAGACGGTCTGCCGGGTCAGTCCGGTAGCCTTGGCAATCTCGCTCGTCCCAGCCGTGCCCATCGCCAGCATGTTCTTCACCGTCTCCAGCGTCGCCCGGTCATAGCTTGGCTTCCTGCCAAGGTACGACTTGCCTTCTGCCTTGGCAGCTTCGATGCCCGCCCTCTGGCTGGCTTTGGTTGCTTCGTACTGCGCCTGTGCGGTCGCTGCCATGAATGCGATGAGGGCATCCCGCACGGCCATCTGCACCGGGTCTGTAGTCGCTCCGTCAAAGGTCATGTTGTTGATGACGGTCCTGATGATAACGCCTCTGCGCATGAACTCCCGGATGGTGTCTGTCACGTCCTGATAGTTGCGGCCCAGCCGGTCTACCCACCGGACGACCAGTGTGTCGCCCTTGCGCAGCATGTCGAACAGCCTCCGGCCTTCCGGCCTCTCCCGGAGGGTTGTCGAGACGCCGGAAACGCCATGATCGGCAATAACCGTATCAATCGCGAACCCTGCCTGTTCAGCTTGGGTGTGCTGATGGTCGAGGGTCTGGTCAGCGGTCGAGACGCGGGCATAGAGAATGGTAGCCATGAGGATGCCTCCATGTACGTACGGATACTGTACGTACAAAAACGTGTCCGTTGAACGATGTCAACCCGTACGGACAGGGTTCGTGCTTGGCACCGGCCCGACCGTTAGCCTATACCTCAGCGGACAGATTGAACTCCAGCGCCCGCTTTCCGGTGAAGCCCATGGCGAGCAGGGTGAAGCCGTATCGGGTCATGTCGAAGGCGCGGGCCTTGCGGCGAGCGCCATTCCCAATTTTTACCTCTACGAACATGGGCGCAAAATTGCGCTCGTAAAAAGTGGTACTGCACTCCAGCCTGTCGATGGCCCGCAGCACGTCCTTGTGCAGCTTCCCGAAGAAGTCGGCCACGTCCCGGCTGTTGGCGAACACCTTGCCGTCCTTGATGGTCACGATGGGGTTGGTGGTGGTCTGCCTCCCGTCCAGCTACCCCCCTCCGCAACGCCCTATCGTCACCGCGATCGGGAAGGACGAAATTCCCCGGCAGGATTTTACCGTGGCGTTTGGCCGAGGGGATGGGGGCATGTTCTCCCGACAACATCGCCACAGGAAAATGCCAGAAAATGACGGGCGAAGGGGGGGACGGCCATTGGATTATAATTGGATTACCGGCTCAAATTTTCGCCCCAAAACAAACCGGCTCCATCTCGCATAGGATGTTCGTTTCCCGCGCCTGTGGCGACCGTAGAGTAGCTTTATGCGGCGTCCATAGGAAAACCCTTAGAGACCCTACAACGCCTCTCCACGGTCACCCACGGTTGCTATGCCGCTGCCGCTGGGATTGGGACAATGGGCGCGCTAAGCTGGATGTTTGGTTCAAGGAATATCCGGTCCTTTCTCGGCATCCTCACCGCTTCCTCATCCGTAAGCGTGTGCAACATGCTCGCGGGGACGTTCCAGAGAAAGGTTGCGGTGAGGCGGTTGAAGAGAACTTGCGAAGGTGCGGCGATCACGTCTTCATCCCTCGCCTCGAACGCGCACAACGTAGCGTCAAGCTCTTCCAGCGCCTTGGTCCCGGCTGGTGACGGGAACCATCGCCGGAGTGTCGCGAGGCTTTTGCACCCGAACGACTGATAGTGCATCATGGTGGACGGGAAGACAAGGCGGCGGTCCCGCGCCTCGGCATCAAGGATATGCTCTTCATCGTTGGCCGGGGGCGGCTCGGAGCCTTCCGCTATTGCTGCCCCCGCGGCGAGGACGTGGGCGGCCAAGGTGCCGGATGCTTCCGGTCCCCACCCGGTAGAGTGTTCGATTCGATAAATTCTCATGTTAGTCCCGTATCGGTTGTTGATTGCGCATGGCTGCGCGGGATAGCCGTAAACGGTCCGTGGGGCGGCTTCACGCAACGCCAAAGGGGAAACCTCGGCAGGCATGAAGCGCGACTCCATGGCCCTCCTAAAGTGGCAATTTGCCACCCCTAACGTTTGCTATGTCAGCGCCTAGAAATCGGGGAACTCGTCGTGTTCATCCCAATCGTCTGCGCGGTTTCGTTCTGTCAGGATACGGCAAACCTCAGGCGTCCTGCGGCCTGCATACTGTTCGATTGCCCTTGCGAGGACTTCGGGTCGGTCAGCGTATCTCGTCCCGAAGACCCGAACCATCCTGTCAGCGAGCGCTGTTGCTTCCGCTTCCATCATATCTTCAATCTCATCGTCGGTGTATTCTCGGCCCGCTACGTTGCTATGGGCGCGTTGTGCAGTCTTCCATCGGGCATGCTCAAAACCGTCCTTAAGCTCTCTCAGGACTCGTCGCATGAACGTCACCTGCCTCTCGCTGACGCCCGCCGCTGCGATCTGCTTGAGCGTGTAACGACACGCCCCTGACGCATCCAGCTTGACCAGCTTCCATGCGCAGTCCATCCGCTCGTCCTTGGTCATGGCAAGGGTGTGGAGTTTGTTGACACGCTGGCCTTCCAGAAGCGCCTCCTGTGGCGTCCCCTGAAACTCGATCACTGGAACGCTGTCGCCACGCCTTGCCTGTTCATAGGCCCGCTTGCGGTGCCACCCATCGATCAGGAATGCCTGCCCGCCGCGTCGCAGGATGAGCAGGGGCTGAAGATCGCCTTCATGCACAAGGGCACGGCAGAGGCTTTCAACGTGGGCGGTGAAGATACCGGCCCGCACCTGAAACAGTTCAGTTTCAATAAGGTCCGAAGCTCTCATGCGGTCGGGCATCGGGCTGGTGTCTGTGGGTAACGCTTCAAGGCGACGCATTTCAGCGGCCAGCGTGTCCTCCGTCTCCTGCCCGTCACTGGTGTCACCAAGGGAGCAGGTCAGGCGGTTCTGTTCAATCGTATCGTTGAGCATGGTGGTCCTATCGGTTGTCGATTGCGCATGGTCGCGCTTACAACGAAGAACGCCCCCGACCGGCGAGCCGAGGGCGCGTATGTCTCCTAGTGTGGGTGATAATTGCCGCGCTAGTGGGCGACAGACCCTCTCCTATTGTGCGGGGTAATTAACCGCTGGACCGCCTAACCCACCTGTTAAAGCCCCATGCCCCGAACCTCTTGACAGTGGAACCATACTGACCCGATGTCGCCACCACTCTTTTCCCGAACCATCTCGGCAAGGTCTTTTACATGCTCAACCCCCACCGCCTCACAGTCCTCCCTAGTCTCAAAAGATGCCATAGGGAGGGATGGGTCTAAATATTCAGAGAACGCTAATATTATTAGAGCGTAGGCTGTTTTCATTGCTCCCTCACCCGACCGAAACCACACCCCTGACGCGCCCAAGATAAACCTCCCGGTCCCTTGGGGGATTGGCTGCATATCCCCATCCGACCGAGACTGGCGACCATTCCAGCCACATGCTGATACTGGTGAACGGCAGGCGCAGGAACAGACCCCTTGGCTTCCATCCGTCATGAAAGAAATCGACGTGGCGTCCTACAGTGTCCGCCATAGCGCCCCGAATGTTGCGGCCAAGGTCCGCCGCCTTGACCATGACCGAAGGAAGAGAATGATAATGAACATCACGCATTGGATACCTCCGTTGTGTTCGTTGTGATGATGATGTGCCGCCCGCCATAGGCGGCATGGGGAAGCCCCAAGGGGACGCATAGGGATTGCTAGAAGCACCAGCCCGATAGAGGGAGCCGGATGGTTCTGTCCAATGCGTCCACTAAGGAGCTACGAGGGGGGCGAAGATGCCGCTAGGATTGTCCCGTCATCGTCGCCCGTTTCCATGGGCCATCCATAGACAATGCTCGTGGCTGCATCGGGAGCGTGCTTCCAGTGGAAGACAAGGCTTCCGCTCCGATAGTCCACCACGACTTTCCCGAATAGCTGACGGAGAACCGCATTGACCTTCGGAATATCGTGTGGCTGCTCGCCAACGGCGTCCAACAGAGCGGTGCCCGTATTGGCGATGCGGTTTGTGAGTGTGTCGGCCATTCTTGTTGCAACGGAGGATAGTTCGTTGGCTATCCGATCACGCTCGACCTCTGTTGCCCGTAGGCGGTTGAGCAGCGCAGGCGAGTGTCCGGCCTCTGCTATGGCCTGAACGACCCGCTCGATCTCATCGCCCATCACGTCATGGGCTAGAGATAGCTGGTCCCATTGTGCTTGCAGGTCTGCCTCGGGGGAGGGAAGTTCCCCAATGAGATAACCCGCATTATCAATGATCGCCTGTGTTACGTAGTCTAGGCGGACCTTACGGTATGCGCAGCCCGCGCCTGCTTTGGCCCTTGTGCAAATGAGATAGGGGTGGCCGCCCTTCTTCCCGCCTTTGTTGACGCGCGTCATGGTGGAACCACACCTCGGACACTTCGCAAGCCCTGCCAGTATGTTAGCCATCGCCCCCTCGGTCTTCGACGGCGCAGCGCGCCCACTTGCGAGGGATGAGACCTGTTCAAAGACTTCAAGACTGATAACCTGAGGGAAGTAGTCTTCTACCGGTTCGAGAGGAATACGCATTCGCTTGCCGTTGATGACTTCCAAGCGGTGGGGCGTGAACTGGCCGATGACGGCGGGGTTTTCCAGTATCTTCTTGATATAGGAACGGTGCCATAGTTTGCCCCGACCGAAGACTGGGACCCCTTCTCGGTTCAGCGTCTCGGCGATGGCATGTTGCCCAGTTCCGGCAAGGGTCATCTGGAATATGCGCCGGACTATCGTTGCGCGCTCAGGTATCAGATCGAACCCGCTGCGGTCATCCCGAAGGCGGACCCATGCGGGACTTAGCTTGGTAAGGGGTTGCTTTTCGGCCTTCGCGCGCTTAGCTCCCCATGCCTCCCGGAGGCGTTTAGCTTTTGTGGCGCTTTCCTCGTTGGCCCTCATGAACACCATCACGGCCACCATGAGGTCGAGGGGGTTTTGCCGTAGGCTCTCATGGGTGTACGTCCGCCCATCGTTGAGAGTTACGACCGTAATTCCCTCTTTCGCGATGTCTCTAAGGGCATCCAGTGCATCGAGTGCGTTCTCTCGCGAAACACGATCAAGGTTCTCGACTAGAAGGTAGGACCCTTCGGCTATGTCACCTGACCTGACCAAAGCCAAAAATTCGCCTAGCATCCCTTCCGCCCTGTTGCGCCCCCGGAAAGCGGAAACGCCAAGGTCTTGGAATGTCAGCTTGTCATCTAGCTCCAACCCATGGAGGGCAGCAAAGCGCTCTGCTGCTTCCGTCTGACGCCGCAAACTGTCGCCCCGCATCTGTTCCGGGGTCGAGAACCGGATGTATGAATATGCCTTCGGTTTCTTGATACGCTGACCGGACATAGTGCCTAGCTAACTCTGCGGTGGTCCTTTGTCCATATCATGCTGATGATCGGCCCGCCCGGTTCAGGCAAGTCGATGCTCGCGCAGCGCCTGCCCTCCATCCTGCCGCCGCTGTCGCCGCGCGAACTGCTCGAAGTGTCCATGATCGCGTCCGTCGCCGGCGAACTGGCCGAGGGGCGTCTGACAGACCGGCGCCCGTTCCGCGCACCGCATCACTCCGCCTCGATGGCGGCTCTGGTCGGCGGCGGGTTGCGGGCCCGGCCCGGCGAAATCTCGCTTGCCCATCATGGCGTGCTGTTCCTCGACGAGTTTCCCGAGTTCTCGCCACAGACGCTGGACGCTTTGCGTCAGCCGCTGGAAACGGGCTCCTGCATGATCGCACGCGCCAATCATCGCGTCAGCTATCCGGCGCGCATCCAGTTGGTCGCGGCCATGAACCCGTGCCGCTGCGGCATGGCCGGTGAGCCCGGATTTCGCTGCGCGCGCGGCGAGCGCTGCCGCACCGAATATCAGGCGCGTATTTCCGGGCCGCTGCTGGATCGCATCGATCTCAGGATCGAGGCGCCGGCGGTTTCGGCCACCGATCTGATCCGGCCGGGCAAAGCGGAAACCAGCGCCTCGGTCGCGGTTCGCGTGGCGCGGGCGCGTGAGATTCAGCGGGAACGGTTTGAGCTGGCCGGTTCCGATGGCGTGCTCACCAATGCGCAGTGCCCGCCGTCCCTGATCGAAACGGTCGCCGCGCCCGACCAGGCGGGGCTGGCCCTCTTGCAGGACGCCAGCGAGAAGCTGGGCTTTTCCGGCCGCGCCTATCACCGCGTGTTGAAGGTGGCGCGCACGCTGGCCGATCTCGATGGCAGCGAAACCGTGTCGCGCATCCATCTGGCCGAGGCGATTTCCTACCGTATGGACAGCCAGCGCATGGCGAACGCCGCGTGAACGCAGGAAACGCCGGTCCATCGCCGATTGTTTGCGTTCATGCGTCTTCGATGCGCAGCATATGGTTATCCCAGACATGATCGGGATCGTTCAGCGATTTGCCGTCCGGGCCGATGATGGCGCCGCCGCCGGTCGTCGCCAGAAAGCCCTTGCCGTCGGGCGCGACGCCGCACACTTCGGTCATGTCCCGCCGTGAAAGAACCCTGCCGCTCGCGGCCTCGATCACGGCCAGCGAGTTGCCTTGCGGCGAGGTGACGGCCACCGTGCCGGTAGCCGGATTTGCCGCCACCGAGCCGACATAGTTGCGCAGGCTGGCCAGAACGTCCTGCGGCATGTCGACCAGCGAAATGCCCTTGTCGCGCGTGGCCTTGCCGACCAGCGGTGGCAGGTCCGTCGCCGCGCCGCGATACTGGCAGCCGAACCAGACGTTGCCATCGGCGTCATTGTCCATGTGCCGGATCGACAGCTTGTGCAGGTCGGCCGGCAGTTCGTGCTTTTCGAGCAACGCGCCGCTGACGCGATCGACCAGCACATAGGAGGGTTCCATGCTGGCGATATTGAGTTCGGCCCGGCCGAAGTCCGGATGGGTCTCGATGCCGCCATTGGCGATGGCCAGCGTGCGGCCGTCGCCGAGCAGGAGAAGTTCGTGGGGGCCGACGCCATAGGTCGGAAACTCGCCGATGCGCTGAAAGCCGGAACGGGCGTCATAGACGCCGACCATGCCCTCGGCATTGTCGAAATCGTTCTCGGTTGCGTAGAGCAGCGCGCCGTCCTTCGAGAACACGCCATGGCCGAAGAAGTGGCGGTCGGGGAGGCTGGCGATGGTTAGCGGTTCCTCGCGACCCTTGTGGTCGAACACCATGGCGAAGGTGCCGGGCTGGCGGGCAAATACGACCGAACGCCCGGAAACCGGATCGAAGGTCACGTCATGGCCGCGATCCGGCAGGTCGACCATGTGCAATATTTTGCCGTCTTCGGAAAGCACCGCCGCGCCGTAGCTGCCGTTGCGGCGCACGAAGGCGGTGGCGAACACGGCGTCCGCAGCCAGAATGCCCGCCCAGGCGGAAGGGGTCATCGCTGCGGCGAAACCGACGCCTGCTGCGCGCAGGAAATCCCGGCGGTCGATCAGTGGCGTGCGCATTGCGATGCCTTTCCCGTTTTGGCCGTCAGTCCCCGTCGAGCGACGAGAAACCGGCGGTCAGCCCGAATTCCCCGCTCAGCCGCACACCGAACAGGTTGGACAGGCTGGAGGTGACGGTGCCGAAATAATCGAGCCTTTCGCGCCGTGCCGAATCTGTGAGAACCTCTTCGACCGGCCCATCCAGGGACCGGACGGCTTCCGCACCATTGGCGAGCTGGATTTCGATGGATTCGGCAATCCACCGCGCCTCGGGCGACAGCGCGTCGGCCAGTTGCGAGGCCCGGAACAGCCCGCCCAGCCCTTCGAGATCGGCGGCCAGCGATGCGGCCGTGCCCTGCGAGCGCCAGTAGAGCGCCTGCTTCGGCTTGTCCTTTTCCGGTCGCGAGCCGAGGAAGCCCCTGAGCCGTACGTCGCGGACCATTTCAAGCCCGTTGATGAACACGCCCATCAGTTCTGTCACGGCTTCAGAGCCGTTGCGATAGGTGAGATTATCGGGGCCGGGATTGGCCCAGATCGCGGCGAACCCGTTCGTGTCGTTCCATGCGTCGCGGACGTCGGCGCTGATGGCGGCGATATTGCCGGCCACCACCGCCCCTAACGTGCAGCGGTAGGTTCCCTCGTTTTCCGCAAGCTTCTCCGAATCCGTGCCGAACAGCACATATTCCAGCGCGCCGAAGCCCTGCATGGCCACGCTCTTTCCGGCAATCTTCGCCGCGTCGGCGGCGTCGGGGTCTTCGTTGGCGAGGGCCGCCTGAACCTGCCTGAGGCCGATGCCCTTGCGGTCCGGCCAGAACAGCATCCGTTCCAGCCTGTTGTTTTCACGGATCGGGCCGAAGGTGATCAGTTCCACCTTCGACCAGCCCTCCACGGCCAGCGCGAAACCGTCGCGCGCGGCGTCGAGGGCGGCCTGCGAAGGAGCCTTGCAGAGGGCTTCGACCGATTTTTCGAGCGATGCGGCGCGCTCGGCGAGATCGCCATAGGCGGGGCGGATGAAGCCGTCGATCGCCTGCCCGATCACGCTGGAAGCCGGCACGGCCGCCTGGCTTGCGGCCGGCACAAGCAAGGATAGGGTGAAAGCCAGCGCCAGTCGTTTCATCTAGAGCGACTCCAGGAACCTGATCAGTGCGGCGCGTTCTTCGGCGCTCGCAGCGACGAACCGGTCGCGCGCGCCTTGCGCCTCGCCGCCATGCCACAATATGGCTTCGGTGAGGTTGCGCGCGCGCCCATCATGCAGGAAAAATGTGTGATTGTTGACCCGTTGCGTAAGCCCGATGCCCCACAGCGGCGGCGTGCGCCACTCATATCCGTCGGCGACACCCACCTGCTGGCCATCGGCAAGGCCTTCGCCCATGTCGTGCAGCAGGAAATCGGAATAGGGCCAGATGAGCTGGAAGGCGTGCGCCTTGTTCGGCGCATCGCGGCGGGTGACGAATTTGGGCGTGTGGCAAGAGGTGCAGCCCATGCCGTAGAACACCTGCTTGCCCGCCAGAACCTCGGGTTCGCCGAGGTTGCGCCGCGCGGGCACGGCCAGATGCTGCGAGTAGAACGTCACCAGATCCATGATCGGCTCGGGCGCTTCGGTGTCGCCCAGGCGCGGCTGAACGCCGTTCGGCATGTCCAGGCAGGCTTTTTGGGCCTGCGTGCAATCGCCCCAGTGATGCGGCGCTTCCGGAGAGGAAATGCCAATGTCGCCGGCCAGCGCGTCCGAGGACTGCTGGCGGATCGTGGCCGACTGCGCCTTCCAGCCGAAACGGCCGAGCATCAGTGCGCCGGTCAGCGTGTCGCGTACGATTGAAGCCTTGCCGGAAATGCCGTCGCCATCGGCGTCGTCCGGGTCGGCGTTGGCGAGGATGTCGGCGGGATGGATCTGCTCGACCAGCCCGAGGCCGATCATCGGATTGGCGATGCGCGGCGACAGCGTCGTGCGCCTGTCGAGCGGGCCGTAGCCGAGAGTCTCAATCGAATAGGCCGGCTTGCGCAGGGAAACGACCGCACCGTCGTTGAACGTGACCGGCACTTCTTCATAGTCGATGCGCATGCGCCCTTCGCTGACCAGCCCCGGCACGGCCAGATCCTGCAACTGCGTGCCGTAGACGGGGTCGGGAAAGTTGAGCGCCTGATGTGAAGCAACCGCTTGCTTTTCCTCCTCCGTCTCGGCTTCGCGCGCCAGCCGCAGAAACATGGAGGTGGCGTCGGCGCTGCCTTCGGGCGGATGGCCGCGTCCGTCCTTCAGGTGGCAGCTCTGGCAGGCGCGGGCGTTGAACAGCGGCCCGAGGCCGTCCGACGCCTGTGTGGAGGAAGGCGACGACACCCAGTTCTTGCGGAAGATGGCGTTGCCGAGCTTGAAGGCGCCTTCCTCCTCGAAGGTGATGTTGGCGCTGGAGTGCGAGAAGGAATCGGCGTTGACGCGCTTTTTCGTGGTGCTTGCGCCCCCCTGCATCAGCTCGAACTGCTCGGGTCTGGAGAAATCGCTGGTGGGCGTGGTTATCGCCCTGACCCGGTCGAGGTCTTTCGGCGTGAGGTCGTCGCGCATGGCGGGGATGCCCGGCAGGTCCTGCGCCATGGCGGACGCCGCGAAAGCAAACAGGGCGACAAACAACACTTCACGTGCCGGATGCCGCCACCCGGCCGCATAGACGATATCTCGCCCGGACATTTGCGGGGTAAGGTGATGCGGCAGGCTGGTGCCGGCCTGCCGCCGGCGGCGCAGAAAATCTACAATGCGCCGCATTCCCGCATGTCCTATTCGGCCTCGTTTGCCGGGGCGGCGTTAAGAAGGCCGTATTTCTCCTCACCAAGCGAAGCCAGCAGATCAAGCTGCGTTTCAAGGAAGTCGATATGGCCTTCCTCGTCAGCGAGCAGTTCCTCAAACAGCTTCATGGTGACGTAGTCGCCCAGTTCGTTGCAGATCTCGCGCGACCGCTTGTAGGAGGTGCGCGCGTCGTATTCGCCCGCCAGATCCGATTCCAGCACTTCCTTCACGTTCTGGCCGATGCGCAGAGGCGCTACGGATTGCAGGTTCGGATGGCCTTCCAGAAAGATGATGCGCGCCACCAGCTTGTCGGCGTGATGCATCTCCTCGATGGATTCCTCGCGTTCCTTTTTCGCCAGCTTCTGATAGCCCCAGTCTTCCAGAAGACGATAGTGCAGCCAGTACTGGTTGACCGCGCCTAGCTCCAGAAAAAGGGCTTCGTTAAGCCGCTCGATGATTTGTGGGTCGCCTTTCATGGGTCCTGCTCCCGTATTGGACGCGCAATTCTCTCACGCGATCCAAGTGTGAAACGATATCCACGCCGCCCGCCTCCGAGCGTGCGTGGTATTCCTCGGTTACCCGAATGATCGTTTCGACCACATTTGGGAAGCAGCCGCAACAGCGACCGCGCTTCTTCATATAGTGATAGACCTTCGCCGGAACGATCAGTTGCCACGGATCGGTATCCAGCAGATCGGTGATCGCCCTTTCGATCTCCTTATCGGTAATGATGTTGCAGTGGCAGATCAGCATGTCGTTTTCGGCCTGGCTGAGCGGCGCGCTTCAGCGCCGCCATCGCTGGAAGAAAGAGGGCGGTGTTTCCTTACTCGAAAACCTTGTCCGGCGCGTCGAGGCTGTCCGAGCCTTCGAAGGCGATGGCGTCGAGCTTCAGCGCGGCGACAATGCGCTCGATCGATTTGGTCTGGTCGACCAGCGCGTCGATGGCGGCCTGCACGGTGGCGTTGCCTTCCGTGTTGCCTTCGCCGATCTGCTGATCATAGGCTTCGCCGCCTTCCGCACGCGCCGCGATGGCTTCCATCCGGGCGACGGTGGCGTCCAGCTTGCCGCTCAGTTCGGTGTCGAGCGCCGGATCGCTTTCCTTGACCAGAGAGGCCAGGGAGGGTCCTTCAACGGTCGAGCCGTCGATACGCTTGTAGCTGCCCAGATAGGCTTCGCGGATACCGACCGCATCGTAGAGATGCGAGATATGGGTGTTGTCGGAGAAGCAGTCATGCTCCTCTTCGGGGTCATGCAGCAGAAGGCCGAGCTTCATGCGCTCGCCGGCAAGCTCACCATAGGAAAGCGAACCCATGCCGGTGAGGATGGTCGAGAGGCCGGTCCTGTCGTCGCCGTCTTCCAGCGCCTTGCGGGCCTCGCCGCCGTCTTTCCAGTTGTCGACCATTTCCTGCAGGTCGGCGACCAGCAGGCTGGAGGCCGACTTCAGATATTCGGCGCGGCGCTCGCAATTGCCGCCGGTGCAGTTGGCCTTGTCGTAGTCGGTGAAGGGACGCACGCCGGCGCCCGGACCGGTGCCGTTGAGGTCCTGGCCCCACAAAAGGAATTCGATGGCGTGATAACCGGTGGCCACGTTGGCCTCGATGTCGCCGGCCTCCTGAAGCGTGCCGGACAGGAATTCCGGCGTCAGGCTGGAGGCGTCGATCTCCTGACCGTCGATCTCGATTTTGGCGTTGGCGATGACATTGGCCGTGTAGAGGGTGTTTTCATCGGATTCGGCGCCATAGCCGGCGTCGACATAGTCGATCAGGCCTTCATCCAGCGGCCAGGCGTTCACGCGGCCTTCCCAGTCATCGACAACGGCGTTGCCGAAGCGATAGACTTCCGTCTGCTGGTAGGGAATGCGTGACGCCTTCCAGGCCGCCTTGGCGGCGTCGAGCGTCTCGTCGGAAGGATTGGCGATCAGGGCGTCGATGGCGACATCCAGAGCCTTGGCGGTTGTCAGCGAATCCTCATATTTCGCGAGGGCGATGTCGGCATAGGTCCTGACGACAGCTTTCGCATCGGTCTCCGCCTTGGCCGGCAGCACGAAAACGGCCGCCGTCAACGCCGCGGTGGCCCCGATCGCCGCCATTCTGGCCATGTAGCGGGTCGAAACCCAGCTTCTGATCATCGCTCTCATCTCCTCAAAAGAGTTCGACTGACCGTCTGTCGGCGCCGGGGAGGCGACCGGAACCGGCAGAACGGACGGCTTCGACGGAAGGAGATGAAGTTGCGCTCGGCACGGCGTTTCGCCGCGGACGGGGCAGGACAAATCCACGACGGATCTTGCCGGCACGTAACAACATCGAAGCCTCCAATCGAAAGGGTTAAAGGCCCTTACATCAAAGGAACGCGCAAAAACGCTCTTTCATAAAGCGCTGCAAATGCCGAAAGTCAATCGGAATCTTAAAAAAGAGCAATCAAAACAATAGTTTAGAATTATTCTAAACTGATTAGCTCATGTTTTGGGATCTCTCATGCTGCGATTAGCGATTGACATCGCATGCTTGCCGGTGCGACCCCCGATTTCGCCTTGTTGGCGCTCACTCTGGCGGGCGTCTCTTGGTATGCGACCTCACAATCGCCATCTGTTGGCCAATCTCGCCTCTAACGCCCAAACCCGGAAAGCTGGAGCGATGAAGAACGGAACGATCATTGTTGGAGCCGGCCACGCTGGCGTTCAGGCCGCGGCCAGCCTGCGCGAAGAGGGCTATGACGGGCCGGTCGTGCTGATCGGCGAGGAAAACGAGCTGCCCTATCACAAGCCGCCGCTCTCCAAGACCTTCATCAAGGACGCGGAAGCCAGACCGCAGTTGCTGCGCGGCGAAAATTTCTACGTAACCAACGATATCGACTATCGCCCCGGACTGCATGTCGCCCGTATCGACCTTGCCGGCCGTCGCCTCGAGCTTGCCGGCGGCGCGCCGATCACCTTCGACCGGCTGGTCCTCGCGACCGGGTCGCGGCCGCGCAAGCCGCCCATAGAGGGAGTGGGTCTGGCCGGCGTGGTCTCTTTGCGGGAAGTGGCGGATGCGCGTCTCATTCGCGAACTGAGCGCGACCTGCGCCGACGTGGTGGTTCTGGGGGGCGGCTTCATCGGGTTGGAGATCGCTGCAACGCTGCGCGCGGCCGGGCGCAACGTCACAGTTGTCGAGGCGGCCGACAGGCTCCTCGGGCGGGTCGTCGCGCCGCCGATCGGCGCGCATGTGCGGCGGCGTCTCACCGAACTTGGCGTACGCATTCTCACCGGCGCGACTGTCAGCCGGCTTAAAGGTGAAAACGGACATGTGTCCTCGGCCCTCACCTCTGCCGGCGAGCGCCTGCCGGCGCAACTCGTCATCGTCGGCGTCGGCGTCGTGCCGAATGTCGAGCTGGCCGAACGTGCCGGAATTATCGTCTCGAACGGTATTCGCATTGATGAACGAATGCGCAGTTCCGTGCCGGAAGTCCTGTCGGTCGGCGATGTGGCGTCCTACCGGCACTGGCTCACCGGCGGCGATGTGCGGCTGGAATCGGTGCAGAACGCCACCGACCAAGCGCGGCTGGCTGCGCGCACCATCGCGGGCGGCTCGGACGCCTATGCCGCGGTGCCGTGGTTCTGGTCCGATATCGGCGACATGAAGTTGCAGATGGTGGGGCTTACGGCCGGCGCCGACAGCCATGTGATCGTTGGAGAACCACAGGAGAACAGGTTCTCCGTCTATCACTTCGCGGGCGGGCGGCTGGTGGCCATCGAGTCGGTCAACCGCCCCGCCGATCATATGCTGGGCCGCAAGATGCTGGCTGCCGGCTTTTCACCTTCGCGGGAAATGGTTCTGCAAGGCGCCGATGCGCTGAAGGCGGCGCTCGCCGCTGTGGGATGAACGAAAGCCCCGGCTGCGTGGCGGCCGGGGCTTTGCGAAACGGAACCCGTGGTGGCTTACCTGCGCGCCAGCAGGTCGCGGATCTCGGTCAGCAGGGCGACGTCCGCCGGCGGCGGCGCCTCTGTCTCGGCAGCAGTCTGGCTTTCGACGCGCCGACGCACATTGTTCACCGCCTTGACCATAAGGAAAATGATCCAGGCCAGGATCACGAAGTTCAGCAGAACGGTGATGAACGAGCCGTAGGCGAACACCGCGCCCTGCTGTTTGGCTGCCTCGAGAGAGGTTGCTGTGACCGCCGAAGACAGCGGCAGAAAGTAGTTGTTGAAGTCGAGGCCACCGAAGATGGCGCCGACGATTGGCATGATGATGTCGTTGACCAGCGAATCGACGATACTGCCGAAGGCGCCGCCGATGATCACGCCGACAGCCAGATCCATCACATTGCCTCTGGAAATAAACTCCTGAAATTCCTTCAGCATTTGCCTCTCCAATAATTGCGGCATGCGCCGCCGATGTTAAAAGCCCCGTTTGTCCGAAGCCCGACGGACAATAGCAGAAACCGTGGGTTGAAAAACTTGGAAATTGCAGCGCGGCTTCCTTGCCGGGGCCGGGCCGAAAAACGCAATCCGCTTGCGGATCGATCCGGCGTTCAATCGAAATATCGAAGCAAGTCAGAAACCATGGACGCCGCGGGGCGATACGCGCCGAAGGTCGCGGTGGACAGGCTTTGCCGGCTGTGCTTGCCTCGCGGTTGAGGAAGTCGTGGAAGTTGGGCCGTGCTGGGCTGGTTGATTGTCATCGCCGCCATTCTGTATGTGACGATGCTGTTCGCCGTCGCCGCTTTCGGCGATCGCCATGCGGCACGGCGCGGCCCGATCGCCTCGCGTCCCTACATCTATTCGCTCAGCCTCGCGGTCTACTGCACGTCGTGGACGTTTTTCGGCTCGGTCGGCCTCGCCTCCGAAAGGGGGCTTGAGTTCCTGACCATCTATGTCGGACCGATCCTGATCTTCGTTTTCGGCTATCCGTTCCTGAAGCGCGTCATCAGGCTGAGCAAGGCCGAAAAGATCACCTCCATCGCCGATTTCCTTGCGGCCCGCTACGGCAAGAGCTTCGCCGTGGCCTCTATCGCCACTATCATCGCCACCGTGGGCGTCATCCCCTATATCGCGCTGCAACTGCGATCCATAGCCGGCTCCATCGGGCTCATGGCGGCGTTCTATTCGCCCGACGCGATCTCCGACGAATTCGTCTACCGTGACGTCGCTTTCGTCGTGGCCTTCCTGCTGGCCGTCTTCGCCGTGCTGTTCGGCACGCGCCACGCCGACGCCACGGAGCATCAGGACGGACTTGTGCTGGCGATGGCGGTGGAATCCGTCATCAAGCTGGCGGCGTTCCTCGCGGTTGGCGTCGCGGTCACGCTGTTCCTGTTCAGAGGTCCCGGCAATCTCGTCGAGGCCATGCGGGCCAACGAGATGGTGCAGGCGTCCATCGGCTTCCAGACGCCGCTGGCGAGCTGGATCGTCATGACGCTGCTCGCGGCGGGCGCCATCATCATGCTGCCCCGGCAGTTCTACATGACCATCGTGGAAAACCGCAGCGAGCAGGAATTGAAGACGTCGGGATGGCTGTTCCCCCTCTATCTCGTGCTCATCAACCTGTTCGTGCTGGTGATCGCTTTCGGCGGCCTCACCGTGATCGGCGACCGCGCGAGCGCCGACCTCTACGTGCTGGCCGTTCCCCTGTTCAACGGCCATGACGCCATGGCCATGATCGCCTTCATCGGCGGGCTCTCGGCTGCGACCGCCATGGTGATCGTGGAGAGCGTGGCGCTGTCGATCATGATCTCCAACGACCTCGTCATCCCGCTGGTCCTGCGCCGCCTGCTGCGCTCGGCTTCCAGCGAGCGGGAGGACTGGTCGAAGGTCATCATCGTCATCCGCCGCGCGGCGATCTTCTGCATCCTGTTCGTGTCGTTCCTCTACTATCTGGAGATGGCCGACAATGTGCGCCTCGTCGCCTTCGGCCTCATTTCCTTCGCGGCCATCGCCCAGTTCGCGCCGGCCTTCGTCGGCGGCCTGATCTGGCGCGGGGCCAACGCCCGCGGCGCGGTGCTGGGCATGATCGCCGGCATCCTCATGTGGGCCTACACGCTGTTCGTGCCTTCGGTGCTGCCGGCCGAAACCCCGTTCCTGCTGGAGGGACCGCTTGGCATCGCCGCCCTGAAGCCTCAGGCGCTGTTCGGCACCAGCGGCGAGCCGCTGACCCATGGCGTGCTGTGGAGCGTCGCCATCAACATCGTGTTCTACATACTGGGCTCGCTGTCGCGGGCGGCCTATCCGCGCGAACGCATCCAGGCTTCGATCTTCGTGCCGCGCGAAGCGAGCCCGATGCCCAGCCTGCGGCGCATGCGCACCGGCGTCACCGTCAATGAAATCAAGGACACTATCGCGCGCTATCTTGGCGTCGAACGGACGGAGCGCTCCTTCCAGTCTTTCGAGCAGCGCGAGGGACGCAAGTTCCCTGGCCATGCGCCGGCAACGGCCGAGACGCTGCGCTTCGGCGAGCAGCTTCTGGCCAGCGCCGTCGGCTCGTCGTCGGCGCGTCTGATCCTGTCCTTGCTGGTGCAGCGCCACGACCGCTCGGCCAGGCACGCCTTCCGCCTGCTCGACGACGCCTCGGATGCGCTCCAGCAGAACCGCGACCTTCTCCAGATCGCGCTCGACCAGATGGAGCAGGGCATCACCGTCTTCGACAAGGATTTGCGGTTGACCTGCTGGAACCGGCAATACCGCCTGCTGTTCGACCTGCCGGATGACATGGGCCAGGTCGGCGTCACGCTGGCGCAGATCCTCAGCCATCTCGGCGAGCGCGGCGACATAACAGCGGCGGAGGAGATCGCGGCCCTCGACCGGCTGACCCGCTTCGGCGAGCCGTGGCAGCTCGAATTGAGAACCGGCGGGCGCATACTGGAGCTGCGTTCAAATCCCATGCCCGATGGGGGCATCGTCGCCACCTATGCCGACATCACCCAGCGTATGCAGGCCGACCTCGCCCTGAAGCGGGTGAACGAGACCCTGGAGCAGCGGGTGGTCAGGCGCACCGCCGAGCTCACGCAGGTCAACGAGGAACTGGCGCAGGCGCAGAAAATCGCCGAGGAGGCGAATCTGGGCAAGACGCGTTTCCTCGCCGCCGTCGGCCACGACATCCTGCAACCGCTCAACGCCGCCCGCCTCTATTGCTCCTCGCTCATCGAGAAGGCGACCGGCGGGCCGCTTGGTGAAGCGGCGGTCAACATCGAATCCTCGCTGGAATCGGTGGAGACCATTCTGGGCGCCGTGCTCGATATATCCCGTCTCGACGCCGGCGCCCTGAAGCCGGAACAAACCGTTTTCGGCCTCGACGGATTGCTCCAGCATTTCGCCACCGACTTCCAGCCCATGGCCGCGGCAAAGGGGTTGCGGCTGCGCATCGTGCCCTCGTCCATCCGAGTGCGCACTGATCGCAACCTGTTCCGACGGCTGATCCAGAACCTGGTTTCCAACGCCATCAAGTACACGCGCAAGGGAACGGTTCTGGTTGGCGCGCGCCGGCGTGGCGATCTGGTGGAAATTCAGGTGATCGACACGGGCATCGGCATCGAGGCCGATCAGCTCAACACCGTGTTCCGCGAGTTCACGCGTCTCGACGAGGGAGCGAGGGAGGCGGAAGGGCTGGGGCTCGGCCTCTCCATCGTTGATCGTATCGCCCGCGTGCTGCACCTCGAGATCCGCATCTTTTCGGAAGCCGGAAAAGGCACGCGGTTTTCCGTGCTCATGCCCATGGCGGTGGGCGAGGTGGAGCTGCCGGTCCAGCGCCAAGTGGCGCCGCCGCGACCGTTTTCGACGCTGTCGGGACTGGAAATCCTGTGCATCGACAACGACCCCCGCATTCTGGAAGGCATGCGCCTGCTGCTTGAAGGCTGGGGCTGCGAAGTCGCCACCTGGTCGGGCATGCGTGACTTTCTGGAAACGCGCGAGCGGCGGGCCGCGCCTGACATCATCCTTGCCGATTACCATCTCGACGGCGAGAACGGTCTCGACGCTATCGACCGGCTGCGCGAAATCTATGGCCCCGACACTCCGGCGGTGCTGGTGACGGCCGACCGGTCGACGGAGGTGCGCGCGGCGGCCGAGGCGCGCGGCGTCTCCGTCATCAACAAGCCGGTGCGGCCGGCCGTATTGCGCACCTTGCTTTCACGCGTTCGGCCGCTGGCGGCGGAGTGAAGCTTGATCCCGAAAAGTTGCAGGTTTTTCGGACTAAGATCATGCAGTGGCGGCCAGGTCGGGCTCTCAGGCCGCCGCGATGGAATCCGGGCCGATCTTGGAAAGCTGGATGACGGCCTGCGTGCGGCTGTCGACGCCGAGCTTTTGCAGGATCGCCGAGACATGCGCCTTGACGGTGGCTTCCGACACGCCGAGTTCGTAGGCGATCTGCTTGTTGAGCAGGCCTTCGCCCAGCATGGAAAGAACGCGTGTCTGTTGCGGCGTCAGCGTTTGCAGGCGGCGGATGAGGTTGGAGATTTCCGGGTCGCTTTCCTTGCCGAGGTCCAGGGCCGCCGGGGCGGCGATGCCGCCATCAAGCACGGTGCGTACGGCGTTGCGGATTTCTTCCATGCTGGCCGACTTGGAAATGAAGCCCGACGCGCCAAGGTCGAGCGCGCGGCGCACCGTGGTGGGATCGTCATGCGCCGAAATCACCACGATCGGCACCGAGGGATGTGTGCCGCGCAAGGAGATCAGGCCGGAAAGCCCGCTTGCGCCGGGCATGGCGAGGTCAAGCAGAAGAAGATCGATCTCGTCGTTGGCGAGCAGCGCCGCCTTGGCGCTCTCGAAATCGCCTGCTTCGAGGATCGACGGCGCATCGCCCATACCGGCGATCGCTTCTCGCAAGGCCCCTCGAAAAAGGGGGTGATCGTCGGCGATGACGAAGGTGTAGCCTGCCGGCACTGTCTTCCTCCCTGTCCAGCGGTCAGGTGCGCCGGAGGACAGTCGCCAAATTATGCGGCGAGGTGCGCCGATTTCAAGCGCAAACTGCGCATCTTCCGCTCATGTGCGGTCCGGCGCAGGCTTGGTGTCGGGGGAATCCCGTTTTTCCAGATCCTTCACGATGCCCATGAAGGAGCGGAAGAAACGTTCCATATAGCCCATGGTCCTGTTGAATTCCTCTTCCGTGGGCAGGCTGGATTCCAGTTTTGCGGTCAGCGAGTTCTCGAGCCTGGCCACGCGCTCTTCCAGGGATTTCAGCTGATCCTGCAGGCGGTCCATCTCGTCCTGGGCCATTGTGCGCTCGTCCGCCGCCATACGGCAGACAAGCTGGCCGGACTGCTCGCGGCAGGTCGACATGGCCCCCGTGGTGGTGTCCATGCGCACATAGCCGTCTTCGGTCTTTTCCAGCCGGTAGCGTTCGGCGTCGCTTTCGGCCGCGGCCGGGGCTGAAAGCAGGGCGAGCAGGGGCAGGGCGATCAGGGCGCGACCACGCATGACGGTCTCCTTCCGGCCGACAGGGCCAAAAACATCGGCGATAGAACGCCCACATCAGCATAAGGTTCATTGTGCCCGAAATGGGGATGGCCGAACAGGTGCACTTTCCATGGCGGGCGGCAGGGTCTATAGCCCGCTCATGTCGAGCCTCATCTACAAGATCGTGCCGCGTGCGCTGTGGCAGGAAGCCGAACGCACCGGCAGTTTCACCGGCGCGCCGGTGGATCATGCCGACGGCTATATTCACTTTTCGACCGCCGATCAGGTGCGCGAGACCGCCGCAAGGCATTTTGCCGGGCAGGAAGACCTGCTGCTGGTGGCGGTGGACGGCGCCGCGCTGGGCGAGGCCCTGCGCTGGGAGCCCTCACGCGGCGGCGCCATGTTCCCGCATCTTTACGCGCAACTCCCGGTTAGCGTCGCGCTTTGGGTGCGTCCGCTGCCTCTGGGGGCAGGCGGGCGGCATCAGTTTCCCGAACTGGAGCGATCATGACCGCGCTGGATGCGATCGGCAGGAAGCTGCTGTTTTCCCTCGACCCTGAAACCGCCCATGGGCTGTCCATCGCCGCGTTGCGTTGCGGCTTGCCGGTTGGTCCGCGCGCGCCGCGCGACGAGCGTTTGCGGGTCAGGCTCTGCGGGCTCGATTTTCCCAACCCGCTCGGCATGGCCGCCGGCTATGACAAGAACGCCGAGGCGCCGGACGCACTGCTCGGGCTAGGCTTCGGCTTCGCCGAGGTCGGCACGGTCACGCCGTTGGCTCAAGCCGGCAATCCGCGCCCGCGCATCTTCCGCCTTGTCGAAGACGAGGGGGTGATCAACCGGCTGGGCTTCAACAATGAAGGCCATGACGCGGCCGAACGCCGGCTTCTCGCCCGCAAGCGTAAGGGCGGCATTGTCGGCGTCAATATCGGGGCCAACAAGGACAGCGCCGACCGCATCGCCGATTATGAGCGCGGCGTGGCGCGTTTTGCGCCGCTCGCCTCCTATCTCACCGCCAACATCTCCTCGCCCAATACGCCGGGCCTGCGCAACATGCAGGCGCGCGAGCACCTTGCCGAGCTTCTGTCGCGGCTGGTGACCGCGCGTGAGACCGCCTCCGCACAGCCGCCGATCTTCCTCAAGATCGCCCCCGATCTGGTCGAGGCCGAACTGGAGGATATCGCCGCCGAGGTTCTGACCAGCGGCATCGAGGGCGTCATCGTTTCCAACACCACCATTTCGCGCCCGCCGCTCAAAAGCGGCTCAGTGGCCAGCGAGACCGGCGGTCTTTCCGGCAAGGTGCTGTTCGAGCGATCGACGATCGTTCTGGCGAAGATGCGCAAGCTGCTTGGCCCCGGGATCGCCATCATCGGTGTCGGCGGCGTCAATTCGGCCGAAACGGCGCTGGAGAAGATCCGCGCCGGAGCCGACCTCGTCCAGCTTTACACGGGCATGATCTTCGCCGGCCCGTCGCTTCCCGCCCGTATTGTCACCGGTATGGTCGAGGCGCTGCGGGCGGACGGTCAGGCATCGGTTCGCGAACTGCGTGACAGCAGGCTCGACGCCTGGGCGACCAAGCCGCTCTGAGAGGATTGCCAGCAAAAGTGCGACGCGGTTTTGCGTTCGGCGCGGCGTCAAAAAAAGGATCAGATTGCTTCTGAACTCGCGGGGCCGGGCGCGAAGGTTGCGCGCTCGCGCCGCGGCAGCATGGCGGCGAGGCCAATCCCGCGAAGCAGCAGGAATATGTGCAGCGCCAGCCACAGGCCGTGATTGCCGAGCAGCGGCGTCAGCGCCATCATGGTGGCCGCGAAGGCGGCCAGCGACAGCAGCATGGTGTTGCGCATGTCGGCGGACCATGTGGCTCCGATAAAGACGCCGTCCATCTCGAAGGCGAGCACTGCGCTCATCGCGGTGAAGGCCGCCCATGGCAGGAAGGTGGCTGCAAGCTCGCGCACATCCTCGGCGGTGGTGAGAAAGGCGATCAGATCGCCGCCCCAACCCAGCAGCGCGGCGGTGGCGATACCGGATAGAACGAAACCCCACAGCGCGCACAGCCGCACGGTGCGGCGAAAGGCGATGCGGTCGCCAGCGCCGACCGCCCGGCCGGCAAGCTGCTCGGCCGCTGTGGCGAAACCGTCGAGAAAGAAGGCGGTCGCCATGAAGAAGTTCATGAGCACGGCATTGGCCGCCAGCGTCACCGTGCCGAATTGCGCACCCTGCCGGGTGAACAGTGCGAAGGTCGCGATAAGGGCGAAGGAGCGGATCATGATGTCGCGGTTCAGCGACATCATGCGCCCGATGGCGGGCATGTCTGCGATCCGGGCGAGGCCGACGCGCGGTCCTGTGCGGAACCGCGAGAGCACGATCGCCATGCCGGCCAGCATCGCGGTGAGTTCGCCCCCGACCGTGCCCCAGGCCACGCCGGCGACGTTCCAGCCAAGATGCAGGCCGAGCACCAGCGAAAAGGCGATGTTGGTGCCGTTGAGCAGAAACTGGAGCGCCAGCGCGGTCTTGCCGTCTCCGCGGCCGAGCAGATAGCCGAGAATCGCATAGTTGATGAGCGTGAACGGCGCGCCCAGCAGGCGGATGCGGACATAGGTGTCGAGCGCGCGGTTGACCTCGGGCTCCGCGCCGAGAAAGCTTATGCCGCCCGTCGCGATCAGGGGAGCCAGTAACGCGACGGCCAGGCCGAGGACCAGCGCAATGAGAAAGGCGCGCCAGAACACGGCCTGTTCCTCGCCGCTGTCTCCGGCTCCGAGGGCCTGCGCCACCAGGCCGGTGGTCCCCGAGCGCAGAAAGCTCAGCGTCGAGAAGACGAAATCGAACACCAGCGCGCCGGCGGCCAGCCCGCCAAGCATGGCCGCATCGCCATACTGGCCGATGATCGCCGTGTCGGCGAGCCCGAGCAGCGGCGTCGTCATATAGGCAAGCGTCATCGGCACGGCGATGGCCAGCACCGTACGATTGGACACGGTGAAGGCCTGCGCCAGCTTGGGCCGAGTGTTCACGCTATCTTCGCCCCTGATGCGGCATAGGCCGAAGCCGGCTACTTGCGGTAGTTGGCGATGCGGATGAGCAGGAAAGCGGGGATCACGATCGCCGCGCCGAGCAGAACATAGCCAAGCACGCGGTCGATGGCGCGAAAGCCGAGATTCCAGATGTCGACGAAGAAGCTGCGGATGCCGATGACGACGTCATAGGGCGACCAGCCGAAGGCGCTCATCACCAATCCGACGAGGAAGGACACGACCAGAAGCTTGAGAAGGACACGCAGCGGCGAATCGCCGAGGAAGCGGGCAAGGGCGGACACGGCGTTCTCCTTCACATCCGTTCCTTCCCAAATAGGCAAGTGCCGGCTTGCCCGCAAGCAAAACCCGCTGGTGGTTTTTGTGTCCGGCGAAGGCGGGTGAAAGCGAGCGCTTTGTGATTGCGGCGGGCGGCCGGCGCATGCTAACGAAGCGCAGCGCGGGTATGATGTAATGGTAGCCTGTCAGCTTCCCAAGCTGAACGCGCGGGTTCGATTCCCGCTACCCGCTCCAGTCTTCCATTGCAATCCATCGAAATCTGAAAAGGCTCTCCGGTCGCAGCCGCGTTTCTGCGGCGGCCCGTTGCGCGCCCTGCTTCGTTGCAGGCCTTTCCGATTATAGTGGCGGAGGACGGCGTTGGCTGCTCTGTCGGGCCATCAGCTCAAAGCCGAGATCGACGACCGGCGCCTTTACAGGCCTGTCTTCAATTCGGTCGATCAGCATTCTGATCGACCGTTCTCCCATCTCCTGACGGAATGTCCTGACGCTGGTGATCGAAGGGTTGGCGACCGCCATCATCTCAAGGTCGTTGAAACCGCAAACGCCCATTTCCGCCGGCGTCGCGATGCGTCGGCGCTGGCATTCAAACAGCACGCCGAGCGCCAGGTCGTCATTGTTGCAGAACACGGCGTCGGCGTTCAGCTCCTTCTCCAGCAGGAGGCCGAGCAGTTCGCAGCCGAGCGTCACCGTCGAGGAGCGTGGTGTGGTGACGATCAGCCGCTCGTCGAACAGGCCGGCCTCTTCCAGCGCGCGGCTGTAGCCTTGCAGTCGCCGCCGGGTTCGCGGGTCCATGCGGGCGCCGAGGAAGGCGATGCGCCGGTAACCCTGCCCGACCAGATGGGCGGTGGCGGCATGGGCGCTGCGCACATGGGAGAACCCCACCATCATGTCGATAGGATCGTCTCCGGTTTCCATGATCTGGACAATCGGGCAGGAGGCCTGCTTCAGCAGCGCGCGCGAGGCCGGCGACTGGTCGATGCCGGTGACGATCAGCCCCGCCGGCTTCTGGCTGAGGAAGACGCGCAGCAGGTTCTCTTCCTCCAGGTTCGAATAGCGGGTGTTGGCGAACTGGAGATCGTACGGGCTGTCCTGCGCCACCGAATAGATGCCGCGCAACACATCGGCGAACACATTGTTGGTGAGCGAGGGGATCAGGATGCCGATGACGTTGGTGCGGGCCGAGGCCAGCGCCCGCGCCGCCGGATTGGCGAAGTAACCCAGCTCCTCGATGACGGCGAGAATGCGCTCGCGAACGCCAGGCGACACCAGTTCAGGCCGGCGCAGCACCCGCGAAACGGTGGCGGAACTGACGCCTGCCGCTTTGGCCACGTCCGAAAGCCTGACACGTGCGTCCATCGATTTTGCTCCAGCCTCTGGACGAGTTGTGTCATCGATTTGGAAATTTGAAAAGTCGCATTGACAATGAAAGCGCTTTCATTCACAACTCCGTCGAGACTTGTCGAGGGAGAGTGTTGTGGGCCTCATGCCGACACCAGCCGCCAACGCCGACGGCCGGGCCAGATATGTTCTGGTCATGGGCGTTAGCGGTGCCGGAAAGTCAACGATTGGAAGGGCGCTGGCCGAAAGGATGGGCGGCAGCTTCATCGAGGCTGACGATCTTCATCCGCAAGAGAATATCCGCAGGATGTCGGAGCGGGAGCCGTTGACGGATGCGGACAGATGGCCGTGGCTGAAAGCGATTTCAGAAGCCGCGATCGCCGAAATGAACAAAGGTGGCGGCCCGGTCGTCATTGCCTGCTCGGCGCTGAAGCGCAGCTACAGGGACGTGCTGCGCCAGGCGCTGTCGCCCCTCTCGATCGTTCATCTGTCGGGACCGGTCGCGCTGATCCGCGCCAGGCTTGGGGAGAGGCACACCCATTTCATGCCGATCGAACTGCTGGACAGCCAGATCGAGACGCTGGAGGCCCCGGACGAGGAGGAGGGCGTTTCCTTTTCCATCGAGGACAGCCAGGCGCATATCGTGGCGGGAGCCTTGCAGGCGATGGGCTTTTCCCGGCATGGCGTTGGGGAGGCGTGATCCGATGAGCGGCGATATCTGGCGCTGGAGCGCGATGGACATAGCTGCTGCGGTCCGCGAAAGGCGGGTTTCCTGCCTTGAGGTGGTTGAGAGCTGCCAGGAGCGGATCGATGCCGTCAATCCGGCCGTCAATGCAATTGTCGATGTGATGGGCGCTCAGGCGCGCGCGGTCGCCGGCGAGGCCGATAAGGCCGTCGCCCGTGGCGACAGGCTCGGCCCCCTGCATGGCGTCCCGGTCACCGTCAAGGTCAATATCGACGTGGCGGGGCGGGCTACGACCAACGGCGTGGCGGCTTTCTCGGACCGTATCGCGGCGCAGGATTCGCCGCTGGTGCGCAAATGGCGCGAGGCGGGGGTCATCATCCTCGGCCGCACCAATACGCCGGCCCTGTCCTTTGGCCTGTTCACGGACAACAAGCTTTACGGGCCCACGCTCAATCCATGGGATGCGGACGTGTCGCCGGGCGGATCGAGCGGCGGGGCCGCGGTTTCGGTCGCCACCGGCATGACGCCGCTCGCCCATGGCAATGACAGCGGTGGCTCGATCCGCTATCCCGCCTATTGCTGCGGTGTTTTCGGCATGCGTCCGACATTCGGTCGCGTCCCTCATTATAGCGGCTCAGCGCCGGCTGATCTGCCGATCATGTCGCAGCTCGCCGTCGTCAACGGGCCTTTCGCGAGAACGGTGGCGGATCTGCGTGCGGGGATGTGGGCGATGTCCGGCCATGATCCGCTCGATCCGTGGTCCGTGCATGAACCGGTGGCGCGCCCCGGCCGGCCCGAACCCTGCAAGGTGGCGGTGCTGAGCGGGCTCGACGGTGTCGCCCGCGATGAGGAAACGGTCGCGGCGGTGCGGCAGGTCGCCGCTTGGCTGGCCGACGCCGGCTATACGGTTGAAGAGATCGCGCCGCCCCGCTTCGCTGAAGCTTCGATGCTGCGCGACCGGTTGCTGATCCATGAAATCCGCCGGCACATGCTGGATCAGATCGAGGCGCATGCGCCGGCTGCCGAGATCAATGAAGCCCACGCGCTGCTCGACGCCACGCCGCATGTCGATTTCGAACAGTTCCGTGAGGGGCTGGCGAGGCGCACCTCCATAATCCGCGACTGGCTGCTGTTCATGCGGACCTATCCGCTTGTGCTGACGCCGACCGCCTGGCGCAAGCCGCAGCCGGCGAATTTCTATGCCGATCCGGTCGCGCTGACGGAGGCGATGGTGCTCGAGTTGTCGCCGCTGCACGTTCCGCCGCTGCTGGGGCTGCCTTCCATGGCCGTGCCGACCGGTCTCGCCGCCGGCGTGCCGATGGGCGTTCAGCTGATGGCCTCTCAATTCGAGGAAGAGCGCCTTCTGGTGGCCGCCGAGGCGATCGAACTCCGTGCGGGCGTGCTGACGCCGATCGGGCCTGCCAAAGATGCGGGCGGGACCGGCGGCTGAGTTCAGGATTTCACGCGGACCCGCCGGGTCCGCAACCCACGCCGGTCCAGGCCGGCGGCATCGTTCGATTGAAGCCGGCCCTGATGGCCGACAAAAGAGGAGGAATGGAAATGCGTAAATCCATGATGGCGCTCGGCGCGGCGCTGGCGCTTGGCGCTGCCGTACCGGCAGCTTCGGCCGAAGAGATTGTGATCGCCACGGTCAACAATGGCGACATGATCATCATGCAGAAGCTGTCGAAGGAATTCGAGGACAAGACCGGCATCAAGCTGCGCTGGGTGGTGCTGGAGGAAAACACGCTGCGCGAGAGGCTGGCGGCCGACATCGCCACCAAGGCCGGCCAGTACGACGTGATCTCGGTCAATTCCTACCAGACCCTGCTCTGGGCGAAGATGGGCTGGCTGACGAAGCTGGACGATTTCAGCGCCGATTACGATTATGACGACTTCATCACTGCGACACGCGACAGCCTCAGCGTCGACGGCGTCATGTATGGCGCGCCCTTCTATGGCGAGAGCCTGATCACCTTCTATCGCAAGGATCTGTTCGAGAAGGCCGGTATCGAGATGCCGGCGAAGCCGACGATGGACGACATCGCCAGCTTTGCCGAGAAAATCACCGACCGCGAGAACGGCATCAACGGCATCTGCCTGCGCGGCAAGCCGGGCTGGGGTGAGAACACGCCGCTGATCACCACCTTCGTCTCGGCGCTGGGCGGCGAGTGGTTCGACATGGAATGGAAGCCGCGCCTGACCAGCGAGCCATGGCGCGAGGCGCTGACCTGGTATCTCGACGTGATGAAGAAGGCTGGTCCGGCCGGGGCCTCGACCAACGGCTACAACGAAAACCGGGTGCTGTTCAGCAGCGGCAAGTGCGGCATGTGGATCGACGCCACCGTGACCGCCGGCTACCTGCTCGATCCGAAAGAATCGAGCGTCTCCGAAACCACCGGCTTCGCACCGTTCCCGATCACCGACAAGAATCCGGACGCGGCCGGCTGGAGCGGAGCATGGGCGCTCGCCATCCCGGCCAGCGTGACCGACAATGCGCCCGCCGCCAAGAAGTTCATCGAATGGGCGACGTCCAAGGAATACGCGCAGCTCGTCGGCGAGCGCGAGGGCTGGTTGCTGGCGCCGTCGGGCACCCGCAAGTCGACCTATGCCGCGGCCGAATACCAGAAGGTGGCCGAGCCTTTCGCCGACAAGGTGCTTGCCGCGATCTCGGCGGTGAACCCGACCAAGCCGACGGTCAACGAAGTGCCCTATACGGGCGCGGGCTTCATCGACATCGCCGAGTTCCAGGCGCTTGGCACCACGGTCGGCCAGAACATTGCTGCCGCGCTGACCGGCGCCAGGACGCTCGACCAGGTTCTGGAGGAATCGCAGACCTATGTGGAGCGCACCATGGAGCGTGCAGGGTACTACAAGAAGTAGGTTTATTGTGCTGTATCGCGGCCGGTTCTCCCGGCCGCGATATCCCGCCGGCTTCAGGGTGCTCCATCGGGCGGTTCGACCACGAGACTGGAAGTGGATAGGCTATGTCTGGGTATCGGGTGAAAGGGGCGGCCCGCCTCGCTCTGGCGCCATCGGTGGCGTTGCTGATCGTGGGTATGATCGTGCCGCTGGCGACGACGCTGTGGCTGTCGTTCCGCTATTACAACCTCATGAACCCGGCGCTTGGCGGCTTCGCCGGCCTGAGCAACTATGAATTCTTCCTCACCGACCCCGCCTTCGGGCAGGCGATCGTCAACACCATCCTTCTGGTGGGCGGGGTTCTCGCCATCACGATCGTCGGCGGCATCCTGCTCGCGCTTCTGTTCGATCAGCCCATGTGGGGCAGGGGCGTCGCGCGCCTTCTGGTCATCGCTCCGTTCTTCGTGATGCCCACCGTATCGGCGCTGGTGTGGAAGAACATGCTCATGCATCCCGGCTACGGCATCTTCGCCTGGCTGGCGATGAAGCTTGGCTTGCCGCCGGTCGAGTGGCTGAGCAATTACCCGTTGTTTTCCATCATCCTTATCGTCGCCTGGCAGTGGCTGCCCTTCGCCACGCTGATCTTCCTGACCGCGCTGCAATCGCTCGACCATGAGCAGCAGGAGGCTGCGCGCATGGACGGCGCAGGCCCCTTCGATCGCCTTGTGCACATCATCCTGCCGCATCTGGGCCGCGCCATCACTGTGGTCATCCTGATGGAGACGATCTTCATCCTCGCCATCTTCGCCGAGATCTTCGTCACCACCAGCGGCGGGCCAGGCTACGCCTCGACTAATCTTCCCTATCTGATCTACGTCCAGGCGCTGATGCAGTTCGATGTGGGCTCCGCTTCCGCCGGCGCGATCGTCGCCGTGGTGCTCGCCAACATCGTTGCTATTTTCGCCATCCGGCTTGCCGGCCGCAACCTGACCGCGTGAGGAGACCCGGATGAGATCCCTGCGCCCTATCCTGTTCAAGGCCGCCATCACCTGTCTGGGCTGGACGGTGGCCCTGCTGCTGTTCTTCCCGATTCTGTGGACCGTGCTGACCAGCTTCAAGACCGAGGTCGAGGCGATCGCCTTTCCACCGGCTTTCTGGCCGGCCGGCTGGACGCTGGAGAACTATTTCGAGGTCCAGGAAAGGTCGGAATATTTCGGCCACTTCCTCAACTCTGTCGCCCTGTCGCTGGGATCGACGGTCATCGGCATGCTGATCGCCATCCCGGCGGCGTGGTCGATGGCGTTCCAGCCGGCCCCCTCGACGCGCCACGTGCTGATGTGGATGCTGTCGACCAAGATGATGCCCGCGGTCGGCGCGCTGGTGCCGGTTTTCCTGATCTTCAAGAGCATCGGCCTGCTCGACACGCTGCCCGGCATCACCCTCATAGTCCTTGTCGGCAATCTGCCGATCATGGTGTGGATGCTCTACACCTATTTCAAGGAAATCCCGGCCGACATATTGGAGGCATGCAGGATGGACGGCGCGACCACATGGAAGGAACTCGTCTATGTGCTGTTGCCGATGAGCCTTCCGGGGGTCGCCTCCACCATGCTGCTCAACATCATCCTGGCGTGGAACGAGGCCTTCTGGACGCTCAGCCTGACGGCGGTGAAGGCCGCGCCTCTTTCGGCCTTCATCGCCTCCTATTCCAGCCCGCAGGGCCTGTTCTGGGCCAAGCTCTCGGCGGCTTCGACGCTGGCCATAGTGCCGATCCTGATCCTCGGCTGGATAAGCCAGAAACAACTCGTCCGCGGCCTCACCTTCGGCGCCGTCAAGTAGGAGTAAGACAATGGGCTCGATCAAGCTCGACGGGCTGAAGAAAGCTTTCGGCAACCAGGTCGTTATCCCGGACGCCAATCTGGAAATCGAGGACGGCGAGTTCGTGGTCTTCGTCGGCCCTTCGGGCTGCGGCAAGTCCACTTTGCTGCGGCTTATCGCGGGGCTGGAGGAGCCGACGGACGGCCGCATCCTGATCGACGGGCAGGATGTCACCCAGGCGGCGCCCGCAAGGCGCAAGCTGGCCATGGTGTTTCAGTCCTATGCGCTCTATCCGCATATGAGCGTCTATCAGAACATCGCTTTCCCGCTGAAGATGGCGGGGGAAAAGGCCGATGTCATCAAGGCGCGGGTGCAGGAGGTGGCGAAGAGCCTCGATCTTCTGCCCTATCTGGAGCGTCGGCCGCGCGCCCTTTCGGGCGGCCAGCGCCAGCGCGTGGCCATCGGGCGCGCAATCATCCGCCAGCCCGCCGGCTTCCTGTTCGACGAGCCGCTGTCCAATCTGGATGCGGCGCTGCGGGTCAGCATGCGCATGGAAATATCGGAGCTGCACCAGCGGCTGCGCAGCACCATGATCTATGTCACCCACGATCAGGTCGAGGCGATGACCATGGCCGACCGCATCGCGGTGATGAATGCAGGCCGCATCGAGCAGTTCGATACGCCGCTGGAGCTTTACCGGCGTCCGGCGAACATGTTCGTGGCCGGTTTCATCGGTTCCCCGAAGATGAATTTCATCGAAGGCGGCAAGGCGCGCGAATATGACGCCCGCACGATCGGGATCAGGCCCGAGGCCATCGACTGGTCGGCCGACAGCGGAAAATGGAAAGGCCGGATCGAACGTGTCGAGCATCTGGGTGCGGAGACGGTCGTGCATCTTTCGCTCGGCGCGGATGATACCCTCACCTTCAGGACCGCGCTGGACGAGCGCCTTGTGGCCGGTCGCAATATCCACGTGTCGCCGCGCGAGGACAGCATCTATCGGTTCGACGGCGAGGGCCGCACCCTCCCGGATCCCGGGCGGCCCGCCGTCTGATCGGTTGACGAGCCTTACGCGGCCTGCAGGGCCTCGTCCGTCGCGATGACCCGCCACATCTCGCGGCCGATGGGGCGCGGGCGCGAGAACGTCCACAGATCGGCGACGGAGGCTACCGTGGCGGGATTGTCGCCGTCGTTTGCGGCTGGGCGTTGCGTCTGGATGATGTCGGCGCGAAACAGCACGGTGACCTCGACCGCTTCCGCAGTGATGTCGGCGCTGACGATCTCGCTCGACTGAATGCCGACGAGAGCCAGTTCCAGTATCTCGCCTTTCGCCATCCGCACCCGGCAGGCTTCGGCGAAGACCACAAACACCTCCCGCGACAGCAGCGGCTGCACCGCCTCGAGGTCGCAAAGCCCGTAGGCACGCAGGATTTCCTCATAGGCCCGGCGCGCGCCGGACAGGAAGGTTTCCGCGTTGAATCCCGGATCGGCTTCCCGAAGCGCCGGGAAAGCCTGGTTGGAAGCGTCATCAGGCTGATCCGCCGTGAGATTTTCCGTCGGATCCGCCCCGTCAGCTTTCAAGAGGAAACGCAGCATCGAGACGGCCACCCACCAGGAGAGCAGGACTATGGCGGGAAGGTTGTGGGCGACGTCCGCGGTTTCGTTCATGGCGGTCTCCGTCAGCCTATGCGGGGCAATGAGCTGAACTGGTGGAATGGCGGCGGCGAGGAGAGCGTCCATTCCAGCGTGGTGGCGCCTTCGCCCCATGGATTGGCCGAGGCGGTGCGCTTGCGGGCGAAGGCCTCCGCCACGGCGATGAAGAACACCACCAGTCCGGCGGCCGAGATGTAGGAGCCGATCGAGGAAATGAAGTTCCACCCCGCCATCGCGTCGGGATAGTCGGCGTAGCGGCGCGGCATGCCGGAAAGGCCGAGGAAATGCTGCGGGAAGAACACAAGGTTGACGCCGATGAACATCAGCCAGAAATGCAGCTGGCCGAGCGTTTCGCTCATCATGTAGCCCGTCATCTTCGGGAACCAGTAGTAGAATCCGGCAAAGATGGCGAAGGCCGCCCCAAGCGACAGCACATAGTGGAAATGGGCCACCACGTAGTAGGTGTCGTGCAGCACGCGGTCGACGCCGGGGTTCGCAAGCTGCACACCGGTGACGCCGCCAACGGTGAAGAGCAGGACGAAGCCCGTCGCCCACAGCATGGGCGTCCTGAAGGTGATCGAGCCGCCCCACATGGTGGCCAGCCAGGAGAAGACCTTGATGCCGGTGGGCACGGCGATGACCATCGAGGCGAAGGCGAAATAGCGCTGCGATTCGACCGATATGCCGGCGGTGAACATGTGGTGCGCCCAGACCACGAAACCGATAAGGCCGATGGCCACCATGGCGTAGGCCATGCCGAGATAGCCGAAGATCGGCTTTCTGGAGAAGGTCGAGATGACATGGCTGATGATGCCGAAGCCCGGCAGGATCATGATGTAGACTTCCGGGTGCCCGAAGAACCAGAACAGGTGCTGGTAGAGGACCGGGTCACCGCCGCCTGAGGGCACGAAGAAGGTGGTGTCGAAGTTGCGGTCGGTGAGCACCATGGTGATGGCTCCGGCCAGAACCGGCAGCGACAGCAGCAGCATGAAGGCGGTGACCAGCATGGACCAGGCGAACAGGGGCATGCGGTGCAGCGTCATGCCGGGCGCGCGCATGTTGAAGATGGTGGTGATGAAATTGATGGCTCCGAGGATCGAGGACGCGCCCGACAGGTGGATCGACAGGATGACGAGATCGACCGCCGGTCCCGGCTGCCCGGTCGAGCCGGAGAAGGGCGGATACATCGTCCATCCGCCGCCATGGCCGGATACGCCGGCCGCGCCCGGCACGAACAGTGACAGGAGGAACAGGATCAGCGAGGCGACGAGCAGCCAGAACGAGATGTTGTTCATGCGCGGGAAGGCCATGTCCGGCGCGCCGATCATGATCGGGATGAACCAGTTGCCGAAGCCGCCGATCAGCGCCGGCATGATGACGAAGAAGATCATCACCAGCCCGTGGCCGGTGACGATGACGTTGTACACGCCGGGATCGGCGAAGATCTGAAGACCCGGTTCCTGAAGCTCCATGCGCAGGGCGACCGAAAGGCCGGTGCCCAGAACGCCGCACAGCATCGACAGGATCAGATAGAGCGTGCCGATGTCCTTGTGATTGGTGGAGAGCAGCCATCTTGTGACGAAGCTCCGGCTGGGGGCCTGCGCGTCATGAGTGGTGTCCGACATGCTCTTCTCCTTCCCTGGCGCTTCCCGCTTTCGCGCAAGGAGCTGTCTCGGAAGGGGCGGCCTTGAGCCGTCGCGGTCGGGAACAGGCGCCTTGCCTGCGCATTGCGCGATCAGTCGGTGACGATCACATCCATGGGGATGTCGTGCGGCTGCGGATAGATCGTCCTTATTTGGCTTTGCGTGTAACCGACGCCGATCGTCAGCGGTTTGCGCGGCATGGCCGCCAGCGTCCGGTCAAAAAACCCGCCGCCATAGCCCAGCCTGTACCGGGCTTCGTCAAACCCGACGACCGGCGCGATGACGATATCCGGCTGCACCGCCGGCCCGCGCGAGGGCACCAGAATGTTCCACACGCCGCGCTCAAGCGGGTCGCCCGGCGCCCAGATGCGGTATTCAAGCGGCCATCCCTTCTGGATGACGACCGGCAGCGCCAACCGGCCGCCGCGCTTGATGACGCCGATGCCCCAGTTGCGCAGGTCGGGCTCGCCCCGGAAGGGCCAGTAGGTGCCGACGATACGCCCCCCGAGCTTGCCGAGGGTGGCGTCAAGCTTGCTTGCGATGCGCGTCGAGCGTGTTTGACGTTGCTCCTGTTCCATCGCCATACGTTCCGCAATCAGCCGCTCGCGCTCGGCCTTGCGCCAGCGCATGACATCGCTCCATGCGTCCGAACGAAGCGGCATCAGACGAAACTCGGGGTCCAGCTCATGCATGAAGCAGGGCGGTGACGCATATTCGGCGGTTTCTTGCTCCGTGGCCTCGCTCTGGGGATCATCGCTCATCTCGGGCACCCTGGCTGGTTATCGAGGTCAAGCGTGCGCTACCGCAAACCGGAAGGCAAACGGAATTAAATGCGGTATGAGTGCAAAATAATTGCATTGAAGGCGGCATGTCATGGACATAGACCGGGCCCGGACTTTTCTGGAAATCGTTCATACCGGCAGCTTCCTGAAGGCGGCGGATCGGCTCCACGTCACTCAGACGACGGTGAGCGCGCGCATCCGCACGCTGGAGGAGGAACTCGGCCGCCAATTGTTCGTGCGCAATCGCAACGGGGCGTCTTTGACCCCCGCTGGCCGCGAGTTCGAGCGTTTCGCTCAATCCATGGTGCAGATATGGGAACGCGCCCGCCAGCAGCTCACCATCCCGCCCGGCCGCAACAGCGTCGTGGCGCTCGGCGGCGAGCTGAGCCTGTGGAACCCGCTGCTGCTTGACTGGCTGGTGTGGATGAAACGCGAGCAGCCGGAGATCGCGATCCACGCCCATGTCGGCGTGCCGGATCAGTTGCTGGAACAGTTGCGGACCGGTGTGCTCGACCTGGCCGTGCTGTATGCCCCCAAGCTCCTGCCCGGTTTCAGGATCGAACTGATCGAGGAAGAACAGCTTGTGCTGGTGCGGACGCCCGGAAGGGACCAGCCACTGGACTATGTCCATGTCGACTGGGGCTCAAGCTTCGCCGCGCAACGGGGCCTTGGACAGGCTTTTGGGGAACCCGGCGTCATGGTTGGGCTCGGCCCGCTCGGCCTCAGCTACATCCTGCGCGCGGGCGGCTTCGGATACTTCCGTAAAGGGGTAACCGCACCCCATATCGAGGCGGGTGAGCTTGAGCGCGTCGAGGGCGCGCCCGAATTCACCTATCCGGCCTATGCCGTCTATCCGGAATCAGCGGAAGCGCGCAGCGATGTGCAGGAAGCCTTGCGAGGCCTCAAGGAGGTGGTGGCGGCGCAATGAACGCCAAGATATGCAAGCAGCGGATTTTTCAGGTCCGCCACAGGTCCATTCCGGTAACCGAATCTCCGGAATGGACCTGCAAATCAATGCGTATAGGCCACACACCATCTCCGCTGCCGATAGCCGGCGTGCGGCGCACCCTTCCTTGAGCGGTTCTGGTTTTCATTGAATCGGCAGAACCGCTCTATCTCATTGTTTTAGCCGCATTTCCGGGCGCAAAACCGCTCCACGCTTCTGCTGGAAATGCTCTAGTACTGGCCGCGATAGTAGCGCTCGTCGCATTCGGCCACGTAGACGCGGCCGTCCGCGGCGCGGTAGCGGCACATCTGTCGGTCGCCCGGCTGCGGGCCGCCCGAGGTGGCGACAACGGCGCCGAGCAGCGCACCGGCGCCCGCGCCGATCAAGGTGCTCTTGGTGTCGCGGCCGATGGCCTGGCCGACAAGCGCGCCACCGGCGCCGCCCAGCGCCGCGCCTGTCGTGGCGCGCTGCTGCTGCGGCGTCTGCGAGCAACCGGCGAGGCCGATCGTCAGGGCCACGGCGCCCATGGCGGCGAATCTGAAAATGTTCATCTGGTCCTTCTCCTTGTCTGAAAGCCGGCCCCACATTGCACAATGAAGATGAACGCAGCCTGACCGCAACGGGTTCCGGCCTTTCAGGCGTCAGCCGGTGAAATGCGCTGACGCCATTGTCGATGAATGGTAGGGAGACGGCAAAAAAGGCCGCAGTTCTTCACTGCGGCCTTTTGTTTCCGCTCGTTGGAGCCAGATTTGATATCAATAGATATCGAAGTCGAAATATTTAGCCTGAATCTGCTTGTAGGTGCCGTCGGCGACAATGGCGTCGATGGCCGCGTTGAGTTTCTCGCGCAACTCGTTCTCGCCCTTGCGGATGGCGATGCCGGTCTCCAGCTCGGTGCCGGCCACGTCGCCGATCATCTTGCAGCAGTCGGCGTCGGCCGAGTTCTTCAGCCAGTCCACCATCACGAATTTGTCGGAGACGACGGCGTCGAGGCGGCCGTTGATCAGGTCCTGAACGGCCTCTTCCTGCGTCGGATAGAGCTTCACGTCGGAGCCGGCCTTGGCGTAATAGTCCTGCGCATAGATCGCCTGCGTGGTGGCGGCCTGGGCGCCGATCGTCTTGCCGGCCAGATCTTCGGGCGTGGTGCCCTTCAGATCGCTGTCCTTGACGGCCGCGACGGCGAGCGGCGTCACATAGTATTTGTTGGTGAAGTCGACCTGTTCCTTACGCTCTTCGGTGATCGACATCGAGGCGACGATGGCGTCGAACTTGCCGGCCTGAAGCGCGGGAATGATGCCGTCCCAGTCCTGTACGACAAATTCGCATTCGACCTTCATCTGGTCGCAAAGCGCCTTGGCGATCTCGACGTCGAAGCCTTCGAGCTTGCCGTCGGCGGTCACGGTGTTGAAGGGAGGGTAGGCGCCTTCGGTGCCGATCTTGAGCTTGCCGCCCTCCTGCGCCGCCGCCTGCCCGGCAGCGAGGGCGATCACGGCTGCCGTGGCGACGCCCGCGAGCCATCCGGATATACGCATAGTGAACCTCTTCCCAAAAATTCCAGGCCCCCTTTGGCCTGCGCCCAGCCAAGCACAGCCGCAGGCTGGGCACAAGCCAAAAGCTTTAGGTCCAAAGTAGCGGAGAGGTTAACGCTGCGTCGGGCTGCGGAAATGCTTGGAGAGTTTGAGGCCCTGCGCCTGATAGTTGGAGCCGAGATCGGCGCCGTAGAGCGCTCTCGGGCGCTTGCGCATGTGCTCGTAGACCAGTCGGCCCACGGTCTGCCCGTGATCGAGGATGAAGGGGACCTCATGGCTGCGCACTTCCAGCACCGCGCGGCTGCCGGTGCCGCCTGCCGCCGAATGGCCGAAGCCGGGGTCGAAGAAGCCGGCGTAATGAACGCGGAATTCGCCCACCAGCGGGTCGAACGGGGTCATCTCGGCGGCGTGGAGAGGCGGCACATGCACCGCCTCACGGCTGACGAGAATGTAGAATTCGTCCGGGTCGAGCACCAGTTCGGCCGCGCCGCGATTGTAGAGGGGCTCCCAGAAGTCGAGCGCATCATGGGCGGCGCGGCGATCCACGTCGATGAGCCCCGTATGATGCTTGGCGCGATAGCCGATCAGCCCGCTGGCGTCGCCTTCCAGGTCGATGGACAGAGCGATGCCGCCGCCCGAAATATCCGGAGGGTCGGTGGCGACCAGCGTCTCGCCGCGATGAAGCGCGTGCAGCTCTTCTTCGGTAAGCAGGGCGTTGCCGGTGCGGAAGCGGATCTGCGACAGGCGCGAGCCGGTGCGAGCGACGATGGGGAAGGTGCGCGGGCTGACCTCCAGATAGAGCGGGCCATGATAGCCGGCGGCGATCTTGTCGAACTCGGCGCCGTGGTCGGTCATCACGCGGGTGAAGATGTCGAGCCGGCCGGTCGAACTCTTGGGGTTGGCTGAGGCGGAGATTTCCGCCGGCAGGGCCAGGCCTTCCAGCAGCGGCACGATGTAGACGCAGCCCGTTTCCAGTACGGCGCCCGCCGTGAGGTCGATCTCATGCAGTTGCAGTCGGTCGAGCTTTTCCGAAACGGAATGACCGGGACCGGGCAGGAAGGAGGCGCGCACCCGGAGCGCCTTTTCGCCGAGCCTCAGGTCGAGGCTTGCCGGCTGGATCTGGTCCGCGTCGAGCGCCCGTGGAGCGGTGAGCGCGCCGCTTTCGAACAGCGCTGCAATATCCTGATCGGGTAGAATGCCTGTCTGACGCAAGGTTACGCTCCCGGCCGGTGATCGGGCCATAATCGCAGATGTCTTAAACATACGGCCGATTGACGCAAGACGGAGCGAGGTTTAAAGGGGTGATTATCCCGTGGTGATTTGGCCGGTCGGCTTGCAGCCACGTTAAACAAGTCGCTAAAGGACCGTCGGGCTCATAAGCTGTCTGTACCGGTTGCGACTTTCGCGGCCGGTTTTTTGTTGTTTGGAAGAGAGCCATGACATCAGACAAGACACGCAGTTGGAGACCCCGCACCACGCTGGTTCATGGAGCGACGCTCCGGTCCCAGTTCGGCGAAGTGTCGGAATCGATTTTCCTGACGCAGGGCTATGTCTACGAGAACGCCGAGGCGGCCGAGGCCCGCTTCAAGGGTGAAGCGCCGGGCTTTATCTATTCGCGCTACGCCAATCCCACGGTCGATATGTTCGAAAAGCGCATGTGCGCGCTGGAAGGCGCGGAAGACGCCCGCGCCACGGCGTCGGGCATGGCGGCGGTCGCCAATGCGATCCTGTGCAGCCTCAAGGCGGGCGATCACATCGTCGCCGCCCGCGCCCTGTTTGGCTCCTGTCGCTGGGTCATCGATACGCTGGCCCCGCGCTACGGCATCGAATCCACGCTGGTGGACGGCAAGGACATCGCCAATTGGGAAAAGGCGGTGCGCCCCAACACGAAGCTGTTCTTCCTTGAAAGCCCCACCAATCCGACACTCGAAGTCATCGACATCGCCGCCGTTGCAGCGCTCGCCAATTCGATCGGCGCGCGGCTGGTGGTGGACAACGTCTTCGCCACGCCGCTGTTGCAGCGCCCGCTGGATCTCGGCGCGCATGTCGTGGTCTATTCCGCCACCAAGCATATCGACGGGCAGGGCCGCTGCCTTGGCGGCATCATCCTTTCCGACAAGGCGTGGATCGACGAGCATCTGCATGATTATTTCCGCCACACCGGCCCCTGCATGTCGCCGTTCAATGCGTGGACGCTGCTGAAGGGGCTGGAGACGCTGCCCGTGCGCGTCGACCAGCAGATGCGCTCAGCCGCCCGCATCGCCGATTTCCTGGCGCAGTCGCCGCAGATCGAGCGCGTCGTCTATCCCGGACGTCCCGACCATCCGCAGGCCGACGTCATCGCCCGGCAGATGTCCGGCGGCTCGACGCTTGTGTGCTTCGATGTGAAGGGCGGCAAGGCGGGGGCGTTCGCTTTCCAGAACGCGCTGGACATCGTGCTGATCTCCAACAATCTGGGCGACGCCAAGAGCCTGATCACCCATCCCGCAACCACCACGCACAAGAACCTCACCGAGGAAGCGCGGGCCGAGGGCGGCATCGGTCCCGGCACCTTGCGCCTCTCGGTCGGGCTTGAGGACACGGATGATCTGCTGGAGGACATCGGGCAGGCGCTGGCCGGGGTCGGCAAGGCTGCCTGATGGCGCGTGAAGGCGGCCGGTGCCGTTTCGGCTCCGGCTGCCGCGCGAGGCTTGACCGAACCGTTTTACGGGCCAATCCTGCCCGGGCAGGAGATGCCGATCATGTACAGCGCCACGACACGCGACATAGAGGTTCGGGTCAGGCCGTTCTATCTGGAGGAACGGTCGGACCCCGCAGGGAACCGCTATGTGTGGGGCTATCGGGTGACGATCTGGAACCATTCGAGCGAGTTCGTCCAGCTCATGTCGCGTCACTGGCGCATCACCGATGGAGCCGGACGTGTGGAGGAAGTGCGCGGCGCCGGCGTGGTCGGCGATCAGCCCGAGCTCGATCCGGGCGACAGCTACGAATATACATCCGGCTGCCCGCTCTCCACGCCATCCGGTTTCATGGCCGGCAGCTACACCATGCGCACGGCGACGGGGGAAACCTTCGACATCGAAATCCCGGCCTTCTCGCTCGATCTGCCTGATGAGCGCCGAACGGTGAACTGAGACAGGAAATGCAGGAGGCCGGCCCGGAACCGGACCGGCCTCTGTCGCAGGATCGTCAGTCGCCTGCCGGCAGAAACTCCGCCGGCTCGAATTCGTAGGCCTTCGAGCAGAACTGGCATTCGACGCGGATGCGGCCGGCCTCTATGCTGTCGCGAACTTCCTCGGCGGTGAAGCCGCGCAGCATGCCTTCGATCCGCTCCTGCGAGCAGGAGCAGCGGTCCGCCACCTGAACATTGTCGAAGACGCGCACGCCATGCTCATGGAACAGGCGATAGAGCAGGCGCTCCGCCCCTACGGTCGGATCGATCAGTTCGGCCGGCTCCACGGTGGAAAACAGCATCAGAAGCTCCTGCCAGGCGTCATCCTGTGGGTGATCGCCGGCCTCGGTATCGTCGCCGTCGCCGCCGTGCAGATCGGGCATGCGCATGCGTTCCGGCGCTTGCGGCAGAAACTGCGCGAACATGCCGCCGGCGCGCCATTGCTCTTGTCCGCCGGCAAGAACCTGCTTGGCGACCGTCAGCCTCAGATCGGTGGGAATCTGCTCCGACTGGCGGAAGTACACGCGCGCGGCCTCCTCCAGCGTGATGCCGTCGAGCTGCACGATTCCCTGATAGCGCTGCATGTGAACGCCCTGATCGATGGTGAGCGCCAGCACCCCGGACCCCAGCAGGCTGATCTCGTCCACCTTGCCTTCGGCCTCCAGAGCGGCAACCTTGTCGGCGTCGAACTTCGCGTAGGCCCGCAACGCGTCCGGGGTGGTGAAGTCGGCCACCAGCATGTCCACCGGACCATCGGTGCGGGTCTGGAGAATGAACTTGCCCTGGAATTTCAGCGAGGTGCCGAGCAGCACCGTCAGCACGCAGGCCTGCGCCAGAAGCCGGGCGACGGGTTCGGGATAGGCATGGCGCGACAGGATGGCGTCCAGCATGGCGCCGAGCTGAACGGCGCGGCCGCGCACGTCGAGAGCCGAGACCTCGAAGGGGACGACATGGTCGTCGCCCGCATGGCCGAATTCACCGAGCTTTGGCTCGCGGGGTTTGGGTTCGTATCCGGTCACTTGCCTGGATTCCAGCATGGCTTGTCTCCGGCCGCAGGCCTTGCCTTTTTGGGAAAGGCCGGCCGGGCATCGTCTTGTTGCGGGATGGTGCGCCGGAGATAGGCGCCATCCTCGACGGTTTCAAGCGGCGTTCTCGGCGCCCAGACACCAGGCCAGAACGGCTTTTTGGGCATGCAGCCGGTTTTCGGCCTCATCGAACACCACCGAATGCGGACCGTCGATCACCTCGTCGGTCACTTCCTCGCCCCGGTGCGCCGGCAGGCAGTGCATGAACAGCGCATCGGGCCTGGCTCTGGCCATCAGTTCGGCGTTGACCTGATAGGGCAGGAACACGTTGTGGCCGCGGGCCCTGTGCTCCTGGTTCATCGACACCCACGCGTCGGTGACGACGCAGTCGACATCGCTCACGGCTTCCTCGGCTGTCGGAAAGAAAGTCACGTTAGCTCCGTTGCCGCGGGCCCAGTCGACATATTTCTGCATCGGCTCGCTGCCCTGCGGCACGGCGACGTTGACGTTGAACGAGAAGCGGGCGGCCGCCTCCATCAGCGAGTGGAGCACATTGTTGCCGTCGCCGGTCCAGGCGAAGGTGCGTCCCGCCACCGGGCCGCGATGCTCCTCGAAGGTGAGCAGGTCGGCCATGATCTGGCAGGGATGCGTGTCGTCGGTCAGCGCATTGATGACCGGCACGCCGGCGTTCTCGGTCAGTTCGATCAGGCGGTCATGCGCCGTTGTGCGGATCATGATGGCGTCGACATAGCGCGACAGCACCTTGGCGGTGTCGGCGATGGTCTCGGAGCGGCCGAGCTGCATTTCGGCGCCGGTGAGCATGATGGTCTCGCCGCCGAGCTGGCGCATGCCGACGTCGAACGACACGCGGGTGCGCGTCGAAGGCTTGTCGAAGATCATCGCCAGAACCTTGCCCTCGAGCGGGCGGGTTCGTTCACCGGCCTTGAGGCGCGCCTTTCGCCCGGCCGCGTCGTCCAGCATGGAGCGCAGGTCTTGCGCCGGGATTGTGGACAGGTCGGTGAAATGGCGCAGGCTCATCTATGACTTCCGATCACTTTGCTTCTGCGGGGACGCGGGCAAGGCTCGCCGCGCCGCTACGGATCCGGGCGAGACCCTGCTGGATCTCCTCATCCGTCACGGTGAGCGGCGGCAGCAGGCGGATGACGTTGTCGCCGGCGGGAACGGCCAGCAGCTTCTCGCCGCGCAGGGCGTTGTTGACCTCGCCCGCCGGCAAGGCGCATTTCAGGCCGAGCATGAGCCCGGCGCCGCGAATGCCTTCGATCACGCCTCCAAACTCGTCGGCGATCGCCGCAAGCCCCTGCTTGAACAGCAGCGCCTTGCGCTGCACCTCGTCGAGGAAACCATCGGCCAGCACCACATCGAGCACGGCGTTGCCAACCGCCATCGCCAGCGGATTGCCGCCGAATGTAGTGCCATGCACGCCGGCGGTCATGCCTTTGGCCGCCTCTTCCGTGGCGAGGCAGGCCGCCAGCGGGAAGCCGCCGCCAATGCCCTTGGCGACCGCCATGATGTCCGGCGCGATGCCGCTCCACTCATAGGCGAACAGCTTGCCGGTCCGGCCGATGCCGCACTGCACCTCGTCGAAGATGAGCAGCAGGCCGTGCGTGTCGCACAATTCGCGCAACCGCTTCAGCGACGGGCCGGAGAGCAGGCGGATGCCGCCTTCGCCCTGCACCGGTTCGACCAGAATGGCTCCGGTTTCGGGTTTGATGGCCTTTTCCAGCGCTTCCATGTCGTCGAACGGAACCTGGTCGAAGCCGTCAACCTTGGGTCCGAAGCCCTCAAGGTATTTCTGCTGTCCGCCTGCCGCGATGGTGGCCAGCGTGCGGCCATGGAAGGCGCCCTCGAAGGTGATGGTGCGATAGCGTTCCGGCTGGCCATTCGCATGGTGATAGCGGCGGGCTGTCTTGATCGCGCATTCGAGCGCCTCGGCGCCGGAATTGGCGAAGAACACCTTGTCGGCGAAGCTGGCGGCCACGAGGCGTTCCGCCAGGCGCGTCTGCTCGGGAATTTCGTAGAGATTGGACAGGTGCCAGAGTTTGCCGGCCTGCTCCGTCAACGCTGACACCAGATGCGGATGGCCGTGGCCCAGCGAATTGACGGCGATGCCCGCGGCGAAATCGAGATATCGCTCGCCCTTGTCGGTCACCAGCCACGAGCCCTCGCCGCGCTCGAACACCAGGGGAATGCGGGCGAAGGTGTCGTAAAGCGCCGAACCGCTCATTATATGCGTCTCCGGGACCGGAAATTAAAAAAACCGCCCAATCGGCGGCCCCTGCGCTTATCAGGGTTTTGCGGCTTTCGTCAATGGAAAGGTCGCGGAGCGCGCTTCTGCGCGCGCCACATGTTCCGCAGCGTCAGAAGGGCTTGAAAAGCAGCTCAAGTTGGGGAAAACCACAAAAACTGATTCGGGTTTCGGCTCCGACTCTTGTCACCGAGTCCATACATATTGTAGTCATGGGCCGGAAATAACCAGATTTCGTGCGGCTTATCCAATCATCCACATAGATGTGGTGCCTGACCGGCTTTTGCCGGAACGGGGATGGATTCCGGAAACCGTACGTTCAAAGGAGTGCAGTCTCATGGGTTGGACTGACGAGCGTGTTGAGCTCTTGCGGAAATTGTGGGCGGAAGGATTGAGCGCCAGCCAGATCGCCGCCCAGCTTGGCGGTGTCAGCCGCAATGCCGTCATCGGCAAGGTGCATCGGCTGAAGCTGTCCGGTCGCGGCAGGACCACCGCTGCCCCGGCGCGTCAGAAAAAGGCGTCCCCCACGCCGGCCTCCCGGCCGGTGCGTGCCGCCAGCCCGGCGCGCAGCACGTCTGCGACGGTCGGCGCGACCGCCTTGCAGGTGCAGTTCGACGCCGAACCGGTCGCGCGCCAGTATCTTCGTCCGGTCGGCGATGTGGTGGTGCCGATTTCGCGCCGCCTCGACCTGACCCAGCTCACCGAGCGGACCTGCAAGTGGCCGAACGGCGATCCGCTGTCGGAAGACTTCCACTTCTGCGGTAACGAGGCCGGCGAGTCCGGTCCCTATTGCGCCTATCATGCCCGGCTGGCCTTTCAGCCGGCCTCGGAGCGCCGCCGCGCGCGTTGATCCGCCGCCACGCCGTTTCCTTGAAGGACCCCGTCGAAAGGCGGGGTTTTTTTATTGTTTGATCAAAACTGGAATATTCAGAAATACGTGCTAGCATCCCTCCCGTTGGGGAGAACGGGGGAGAGGAAGTTGATGTCCTGCTTTTCAATGAAAGATGCGACCGGAGTATGTCTTACTTCTCCCGGAATTATATCCATACATATAAAGAAATATAATTTTGACATTCTGTTGGTTGCGTTTGCTTCTACAGAAACAAACCTTATCAATATCTGATCTGATATAAGTTTTTGCGTTGGGCGCCTTGGGCCATTGCCTGGGGCGGAGTTGGCTTGTTGTCAGCAAGCATGTGGGGACGCGCAGTCCGCTGGATCATGGATGACATTGGGGGTGTCATGCATAGGACGGTGTATGAAATCGGGGAAAACGCCGGCGTTCCGGCAAGGCGGCGATGTGGAGGGGAAGGCTCCGCCGCGAGCCGCGCCACGCATGCCGGAGCGGCGTCGAAGCCTCCCGGTTTCCCTGGTTTCATCGAGGAATGGCGGCCCGTATTGCGGCGGCTGGGTTTTTCGCCGGAAACAGTCGAGCGACTAGCGCATACATGCGGCGCACAGGGCGATATCGTCTCCGCGCTGGAATCGATAGGGGTCTGCACACGGGGCCAGATCGTGGAGGCGCTGGCCGGCGAGCTAGAGCTGCAATGGCTGGAGACCATCGAGCCGCAGCGAATGCTTCTGAACGACGACCAGCTTCTCATGCTTTTGCGCGGCAATGGGAGCCACCTGCCGGTCAGATACCTGCATCGCAATGGCTACGTCTGTTACCTGCTTTCGGCGAAAGCGATCCGTCCGCACCGTTTGCAAGCCGGCCTGAGAAACCGTCCTGGCTTCGTGAAGCATGTACGGATCGTGGACAACAGGACCTTGCGCGCCGCGCTGATCGAACGGGGCCGCCCGCTTCTGTCCAGCATAGCCGTGAACGGGCTTTCGCAGCGCCATCCTGAAATGTCCGCGCGTATCGTCGCCAATGCCTGGCAAGGCATCGTTGTGGGCGTCCTCGTGTCGGTGCTGCCTGTAGGAATAGTGCTTGCGCCCATGCTTGTGCTGACGCTCATGCATGCGTTCGCCACGCTGTTCTTCTTCGCATGCGTTGTTCTCCGCTTCCTCGCGGCCGTGACGGTCGGTCCCGCCAAGCGCAAGCGCGCGCCTGCGCTGCCCGCAGGGAATGTGCCGACCTATTCGGTGCTGATCGCCCTCTACAAGGAAGCCAACATCGTTCCTGACCTGCTGACCGCGCTGGACCGGATCGTGTGGCCGCGCGAAAGGCTGGAGATCAAGCTGGTCTGCGAGGCGGACGACCATGAGACGCTCGCCGCCATCCATGCCCGTCCGCTGCCGCCGCATATCGAGGTGGTGGAGGTGCCGGATGTCGGGCCACGCACCAAACCGAAGGCGCTTTCCTATGCCCTGCCCATGACGAGCGGCGAACTCGTGGTGCTTTACGACGCAGAGGACTGGCCCGACCCCATGCAACTCGCCGAGGCCTGGGCGAAATTCCAGGCATGCGGGCCGGAGGTCGCTGTTCTTCAGGCTCCGCTGGAGATTTCCAATGCGCCCGAGAGCAAGGTGGCGCGCATGTTCGCCTTCGAATATCGGGCGCTTTTCCATGGCCTGCTGCCCTTTCTGGCGCGCCACCGTTTCTTGCTGCCTCTGGGCGGCACCTCCAATCATTTCCGCCGCGAGGCGCTGGAGGCGGTCGGCGGCTGGGATCCGTTCAACGTCACGGAAGATGCCGACCTCGGCCTGCGGCTCGCCCGCTTCGGCTACCGGTCGGATGTCCTGTCCCTTCCCACCTACGAAAAAGCGCCCCGCACGGTCCGCGTCTGGGTGCCGCAGCGCACGCGCTGGTTCAAGGGCTGGGCGCAGAGCTGGCTGGTGCATATGCGCCGGCCGATGCGTCTCGCCCGCGACCTCGGATTTCGTTCCTTCCTGCTGGCTCAGGTTCTGTTCGCCGGCATGCTGGCGTCGGCCCTGCTGCATCCCGTGCTGCTGGCGACCTTCCTTGTCGTCGTGGTGCGTCTGCAACTCGGCATGACGACCGAAAGGCCGTTTCCCGCCCTGATGGCGGTCGATGTGCTCAACGTCACCTTCGGCTATCTCGCCTTCCTGCTGCTTGGCTGGCGCGCATTGAGCACGGAACAGAAGCTGGGGTTCTGGAAGGTGGTGCTGTTGACGCCCGTCTATTGGGTGATGATGTCCTGGGCCGGCTGGCGCGCGATCTGGCAATTGTGGCGCCAGCCGTTCAAATGGGAGAAGACCCCGCATGAGGAGATGGCTGCGTCTGCGGCCCGCCCCGGTAAGGGCAGGTCGGGACAGAACGCGGCGACGGCAGATCCGCCTATGAAAGCAGCAGCGACGATCCTTCGCCGATGATCTTGTCATCCTCGTCGCCGATGACGGCGGGATCGCGGCCGTCATAGGGCAGCGACAACAGCAGGCGGCGGATGACGGCGAGGCGCGCGCGCCGCTTGTCGTTGGCCCGCACCAGCGTCCACGGTCCCGCCTTGCTGTGGGTCGTTCCGATCATCAGGTCGCGAGCCCTGGTATAGTCGTCCCAGCGGGTGATGCCGGCAATATCCATCGGCGAGAACTTCCAGTTTTTGAGGGCGCTGTGACGCCGGTCATGGAACCGTTCGAGCTGCGTTTCCTGACCGATGTCGAGCCAGAACTTGAAGAAGTGAATGCCTTCGGAGTGTATCATCTTCTCGAAGTGCGGCGCTTCTTCCAGGAAATGCTCGTGTTGCGCCGGCGTGCAGAAGCCCATCACCGGCTCGACGCCGGCCCGGTTGTACCAGGAGCGGTCGAACGAGACGAGTTCGCCGCAGGTCGGGAAATATTCGACATAGCGCTGGAAATACCACTGGCCCTGTTCGGTCTCCGTCGGCTTGGTGAGCGCCACGGTGTGTGCGGAACGCGGGTTCATGTACTGGTGCAGAACGAAGATGGTGCCGCCCTTGCCGGCGGCGTCGCGCCCCTCGAACAGGCAAATGACGCGGTGTCCCGTCTTCTGCATCCAGGCCTGCGCCTTCACCAGTTCGATCTGGAGCGCTTCGAGCGCGGGTTCGTATTCTTTCTTTTTCATTTTCTTGTCGTAGGGATAGCCGCCGGCCGTCAGTTTTTTCTCCGCCACCCAGTCCGGCAATTTCGGATCGTCGATATCGAACACGCGCTGCTTCCCGTCGATCTTTATCTTCAATGCGCCGGGGCCGGCTGTCACAGGGCTGTCATCGGAGGCTTTCATGCAGGCTGACCTTTCGCGTATTGAAGTTCATGCTAGGACAAGATGCGGACATTCAGGAGCTATCTGCCGGACATCATGGCTGATTTGAGCGACCGACAGAAGTATGGCGCGCAGCGCCTCATGCGCAACCTGTGGCGGGCGCGCGGGCTTCTGGCCGTCGCCATCATCGCCCTGTTCTGCGTGCATCTGTTCGGGGATCTGCCCTTCATGGTCCTGCCCGCTGCTATCGTCGCCCTGCTGCTGGCGGCGGCCATTTCAGGCGATGCGGAGGAGGCGGACGAGGAACGCAGGGCCACAGCCGAGGCCGGTGAAATGCAGAGCCTCTCGGCTGAAAACCTCGCCGCCGCTGTGACCGATCCCCTGATCGTCTTCGACGACAGCGCTTCCGTCATCCACGCCAATGCGGCGGCGATCGCCGCCTTCGGCGATCTGCGCCCGGCCATGTCCCTGCAACTCAAGTTCCGCGCCCCGGAAATGCAGGCGCTGATCGATGCGGCGCTGTCAGGCGGCGGCTCGCAATCCGCGGATTTCATCGACAAGCTGCCGGTGGAGCGCGTCTATCGCGTCACGGCGTCCGCGGTCGGTCATGGCTCGCGCCTGCATGTGCTCCTGTTCAAGGACCAGAGCGAAGCGCGCCGCATCGACCGTATGCGGGCCGATTTCATCGCCAACGCCAGCCATGAAATGCGCACGCCGCTGGCCTCGATCGCAGGTTTCATCGAAACTCTGCGCGGTCCGGCCCGCAACGACCCCGCAGCGCGCGAGCAGTTCCTCCAGATCATGCAGAACCAGACCGGACGCATGGCCCGCCTGATCGACGACATGCTGTCGCTGTCGCGGCTTGAGATGAAACCCTATCTGAAGCCGGGGGCGCGGGTCGATGTGCGGCAGGTCGTCGAAAGCGTCGTCGATTCGCTCGGCCCTCTGGCGAAAGAGAGCGATCTTGTGATCGAACGCGATTTCGCCGACGGCCCGATGGAGACGCCGGGCGACCGCGACGAGCTTTATCAGGTCTTTGAGAATCTGGTGGAGAACGCCTGCAAATATGGGCGGGACGGCGACCGCATCGTCGTTTCCATCGCCCGCAGCGACAAGGCTCCGCAGCCGGGGATTGAGGTGACGGTGCGCGATTTCGGCCCCGGCATTCCCGAAGAGCACATTCCGCGTGTGACGGAACGGTTCTATCGCATCGATTCCGAGACCGTCCAGTCGCGCAAGGGAACGGGGCTGGGGCTCGCCATCGTCAAGCACATCCTCACCCGCCATCATGGCCGGCTGTCCATCCAGTCGGAACTCGGCAAAGGATCCGCCTTCACGGTTTATTTGCCGACCAACTAGAATTACAGGGCCCGCCGTTTTAGGATCAGAGGCGGAAATCGTTTCGCCTTTCGCGCAATTGTCATGTGATTGGCGTAACGGAAGGGAAACAGGCAGGGCCGAATCACAGCGGCCGCGGAGGTTCCGTCCATGCAGTCCTTGCATATCGTCAGCGCCTACGACGAGGAGCTGAAATATCTGTCAAGGCGTATCGCCGCGATGGGCGGCCATGCCGAGCGCATGGTCGAGCAATCCATTCTGGCGCTCGTCAATGCCGATCCGGACCTTGCGCGCAAGGTGGTGGAGGACGATGCAATCCTGGACCAGGGCCAGCGTGAGGTCGATGATAAAGCGATCCTGCTGATCGGCAGGCGCCAGCCCATGGCCACTGACCTGCGCGAGGTGATCGGCGTCATCCGCATCTCGGCCGATCTCGAGCGGGTCGGCGATCTCGCCAAGAACGTCGCCAAACGTGTCGCCTCGGTGGGCGACAGCAGCATGCAGCCGGCCTCGCTCTATCGCGGGCTGGAGGCGCTCTCCGATCTGGCGCTCACCCAGCTCAAGGAGGTGCTCGATGTATACGCCTCGCGCTCGGTCGAGACCATCGGCTTCGTGCGCGACCGCGACGACCAGATCGACGCCATGTACACCTCGCTGTTCCGCGAGCTTCTGACTTACATGATGGAAGATCCGCGCAACATCTCTCCCTGCACGCATCTGCTGTTCTGCGCCAAGAACATCGAGCGCATAGGCGACCATGCCACCAATATCGCAGAGACGATCTACTTTATCGTCACCGGCGAGCAGATGCCGGTGGAGCGCCCCAAGGGCGACAAGACGGACCGGATCGTCATTCCCGCGAAATAGATCCGGAATCCGTTCCACCCCGGCAGGGCGGGGGCCTACTGGTTCTCCTGGAACACCACCCGCGTCTTGTCGGTTGAGGCGTCCAGCGCCCGTTCGAGCAGCGATTCCGCATGTGCATTGCGCTCGCGGGCTGTGTTGGCGCCCATCACCACCACGACATAACGGCGTCCTCCCGCGCTGTAGGAGGTGACGATGTTGAAGCCGGAAGCGCGGATATAACCCGTTTTGATGCCGTCAACCCCATGGACGCGGCCCAGCATGTCGTTGTGGCCGCGCACCGGTTTGCCCCGGAACATGAAATCACTGGCCGAGAAATAGTAATAATATTGCGGGAAGCGATTGCGCAGCGCGATGCCGAGAACCGCCATGTCACGCGCCGTGGTGAACTGGCCGTCGTCCGGCAGGCCGGAGGCGTTGCGGAAGGTGGTGTTGCGCATGCCGAGTTGGCGGGCCTTTGCGGTCATGGCGGCTGCGAAGGCTTCTTCGCTGTCTGCGAGATATTCGCCAACGGCCGCGGCGACGTCGTTGGCCGATTTCACCGTCAGCGCACGGATGGCCGTGTCCACGTCGATGCGCTCGCCGGCGCGCAGGCCGAGCTTGCTGGGCGGACGCGAGGCGGCGTAGGCGGAAACGGGGATTTCGGCGTCTTTTTCCACACGTCCCGCCGTCAGCGCCTCGAACAGCATGTAGAGCGTCATCATCTTGGTCAGCGAGGCCGGGTAGCGCGGCGATGTCGAGTTCATCTCGAAAAGCTGCTTGCCGGTGCGGGCGTCGACCACGATGGAGGCGTATTTCTGCGGCGCGGCGGGCACGGAAAGCACGGCCTCGGGCGGCATGGATGTGGTGCAGCCGGCGATCAGTGCGGTCAGGGTGAAGAGAACGACGAGTTTGTGGAACAGTCGGGACAAGTGCGTGCCGTGGAAAATGGTGCTGGCTGGATGGCAAAGGCGTAGATTGCGCGGACCCTAGCCCAAGCCGCCGCGTGCGTCCATTCGCTTCGCCGGGCTTCGCCATTGTCAGCAGCATGTGGCTTGCGCATTGTGGCCTGTGTGCAGCAGGCTTGGGAAAGGGCGGGCATGGAAATCTTCACTTTCGGAGCAGAGGGGATCTCGGTCTCCATCGATCTTGTAGTCGGCCATGTCGCCGATCTCGCCATCGAGCGCGATGGCCGGACCCTGAAGCCGCTGCATCGCGCGCCGTGGGCGGACGAGCCGCGCCGGACGCTTCCCGAAAATCTCCCTGAAGGCGTCGTTCGCCTTTCCGGAGATTTCCTGTGCTCGCCGTTCTCGCGGGCCGACATGGAGGAAGCGCCGTTGCACGGCTGGTCGGCCAACAGCGCCTGGGAGGTTACCGCCAGCAATGCCCTTCCGGATGGCTGGCGGGCTTCGTTCCGGCTGAAACGCAAGGTCATGGGCGCAACGGTGGACAAGGTGCTGACGCTGCGCCACGGCCATCCTTTCCTCTATCAGGAGCATGTCTTCACTGGTGGCGCGGGCGCGATTTCGGTCGCGCATCACGCCATGACGGTTATGAAGGACGGCGGGCGTCTCGCCTTCTCGCCCAAGCGGCTGGCCGGTACGGGAGACGACGCGCTGGAGCCCGATCCGGCGCGCGGCCGCTCGCTTCTGGCCTACCCCGCCCGGACGGCCGACATCACACGCTTTCCGGCGGCGGACGGTGGAGAGATCGACCTTACCGACTACCGCCCGGAGCGCTTGCAGGAAGATTTCGTCACGCTGGTGGAGGCCGTTACGTCACGGCTCGGCTGGACGGCGGTGGCGCGCAAGGCCGAGGATGATCTTTTCCTTGTGCTGAAGAATCCTGCCGAACTGCCCGTCACCATGTTGTGGATCAGCAATGGCGGACGCGATTACGCACCGTGGAACGGCCGTCACCGGGGCGTGCTGGGCATCGAGGATGGTCGCACGGCGGTGGGCCACGCCGCCTCGCTGGGCGACAACTGGCTCAGGCGTGAAGGCGTGGCCACCGCCTTCGATCTTGGCGCGCGCGTGGCCTTCCGGCAGGTGCTGGGAGCCTTGCCGCTGGGTGCGCTCCAACTGCCGCAGCAGCTTTCCGCGGAGAGCGAAAGACTGCACCTTGTCATGGCGGACGGGCGCAGTGTCGAGGCGCCGTTCGATGCCGGCTTCCTGCGTATCGGCGCACCGCTTGCCGGAATGGAACCTGCGTGAAGGTCCGGGCGTTCCGTAACGGAAGAGGGAGGGTTCCATGTCCGCAATCGCGTCCATAGCCTCGGCGATTTTCAAGCGTGCCGGAAAATCCGATCGTTTCGTGGTGGCCATCGCCGGTCCGCCGGGGGCCGGCAAGTCCACGCTTTCGGAAAAGCTGAAGGAGCTGTTGCCGGAAGGCGCGGTGGAAGTGGTGCCGATGGACGGCTTTCATTTCGACGACATCGTGCTGGAGCGACGCGGGCTGAGAGCGCGCAAGGGAAGCCCGGAAACTTTCGACTTCGCCGGTTTCGAGGCCTTGCTGAAGCGTATCAGGGCCGGCGAGCCCGACCTCGCCATTCCGGTGTTCGACCGCAGCATGGAACTGTCGCGGGCGGCCGCAGCCATATTGGACAAGGATATCCGCTTCGTGCTGGTGGAGGGCAATTACCTGCTGCTCGACGAGGAGCCGTGGTCGCGACTGGCGGATCTGTTCGACTTTTCCGTCTTCCTCGATGTGCCGGACCCGGTGCTTGAGCGCCGGCTGCTGGCGCGCTGGCACGATCACGGTTTGCCGGACGAGGAGGCGCGCGCAAAGGTCGCCTCCAACGATCTGCCCAATGCCGGGCGCGTCCTGTCGAAACGGCGGGCCGCCGACATGGTGGTCGGCGACGGCGAGGAATTGTAGGAGGCCGGATGCGTCAGGGACGCTGTGGGATTTGCAGGCCGGCCTGCACGGCGGGACGGGCAAGGCCACGCTCCAGCCACGCGCCGACCGCCGGGAAATCGTCGAAGCCGACCAGTTCGCGCGCCTCGTAGAAGCCGATCAGGTTGCGCACCCAGCCGAGCATGGAAATATCGGCGATCGTGTAATCATTGCCCATGATCCACTTCCGGTCCTTCAGGCGGCCGTCCAGCACGCCGACCAGGCGGCGCGATTCTACGCGGTAGCGCTCCAGCGGGCGCTTGTCGGCGATCTCGCGGCCGGCGAATTTGTGGAAGAAGCCAAGCTGGCCGAACATCGGGCCGATGGCGGCCATCTGGAAGAACACCCACTGGATGGTTTCGTAGCGTTTCGCCGGATCGGAGGGCAGCAGCTTGCCGGTTTTTTCGGCCAGATAGAGCAGGATGGCGCCGGATTCGAACAGCGCGAGCGGTTCGCCATCCGGTCCCTTCGGATCGATGATCGACGGAATCTTGCCGTTGGGGTTGAGTGACAGGAACTCCGGTCCCCACGTCTCGTCATTGCCGATGTCGATGTAGTGCGCCTCGTAGGGCAGTCCGAGTTCCTCAAGCGCGATCGATACCTTCACGCCGTTCGGCGTCGGCGCCGAATAGAGCTGGATGCGGTCGGGCTGTTGTGCAGGCCAGCGAGCGGTGATGGGGAAAGCGGACAGATCAGCCATGCAAGAACTCCTGCGGGAAAGATTGCCGGGAAGGCGGAAGCGGGAAGCACAGGGTGAGGCCCGCCGCCGTGATGATCAAAGGAAAATCACACAGCCTTGAACGCCAGAACGGCGTTGGTGCCGCCGAAGGCGAAGGCGTTTGAGAGCGCCGCGCGCACCTTGCGCTCGTGCGCCGTGTTGGGCGTGATGTCGAGGTCGCATTCCGGGTCCGGTTCGCGATAATTCGCGGTCGGCGGGATGACGCCTTCGCGGATCGCCATGACGCAGGCGATCAGCTCCAGCGCTCCGGATGCGCCGAGGCAATGGGCGTGCATGGATTTCGTCGATGACACCGACAGCTTGTAGGCATGATCGCCGAACACGCGTTTGATCGCTGCGGTCTCGATCTGGTCGTTGGCCCTGGTGCCGGTGCCGTGGGCGTTGAGATAGTCGATCTCCTCCGCGTTGAGGCTGGCGTCCGCGAGGCAGGCGCGCATGGCGCTCTCCGGACCATCGATGGTGGGCGCAACGATGTCGGAAGCGTCGCCCGAGAATCCGACACCGGCGATTTCGGCCAGTATATGCGCGCCGCGCGCGCTGGCGTGTTCATAGCTTTCCAGCACCGCCATGCCCGCACCTTCGCCGAGCACCAGACCCTGCCTGTCGGCCGAGAACGGGCGGCAGGTGTCGGGCGAAAGTACGCGAAGCGCTTCCCAGCCCTTCAGGATGCCCCAGACCATGGGCGCGTCGGTGCCGCCGGCAAGCATGACATCGGCCCGCCCCAGTCTGATCTGGTCGACCGCCGAGGCGATGGCGTGATTGGAGGAGGAACAGGCCGAGGTGACGCCGAAAACGGGGCCGCGCAGGCCCAGATTCATGCTGACATGGCCGGCCGGCGCGCCGGGCATCGCCTTCGGCACGGAGAAGATGCCGGCCCGCGATTTTCCTTCCAGCAGGATCGCCCGGTAGTTCTCTTCGATAACCTCCCAGCCGCACACCCCGACGCCGATCGTCGCGCCGATTCTGTGCGTGTTGGTCTCATCGATCGTCAGGCCTGCATGAAGCGCGGCCTCGCGCGCGGCGATCACGGCCAGCAGGCTGAAGCGGTCCATGGCGACGAGTTGCTTGCGCTCGACGCCATGTTCGGGAAGTTTCCTGATCTCGCAGCCGGTGGCGACCTTGATGTCATGCAGCGCGGGATTGGAAATCGGCCCGATGGCCGAGCGCCCCGCGCGCATGGCCGCCCAGATTGCCGGTGCATCGGCGCCGAGGCCGCAAAGGCCGCCTATACCGGTGATGACGACGCGCTTGCGCATACGGTGCCGCGTCAGCCCTTCTGCGCGATCAGGCCGCGTACGGCCTCGATCATGTCGCCGACATTCTTCAGGTTGGCCCAGGCGTCAACCGTGTTCATCTCGATCTCGATGCCGTACTTCTCCTCCAGATCGAAGATGATCTCGGTCAGTTCCAGCGAATGGATGCCCAGCGAGGTCAATTCCGTACTGACGGTGATTTCCTCAGCGCCGGCCTCGGCATGTTCCTTGATCTTGTCGATGATTTCGGTTGCGAGCTGGTCGGCCATCCGGTTCCTTTCCTGTTATTCTGTCCCGGTGCGGCAGCTTCAGGATACTGCTGCCCCTGTTTTGTCTCCGGCAGATATCGTTCTACTGCCATATTCCCGGTCAGGGGCGGCTCATCTCTCTATAGGAACACGCACGAGCAGTGGCAACAGCGTTGTCGGCGTTGTTTGCGCGGGCGGGAGGCGCCTGAAAATGGAAGAAGACGCCTGTATTTCACTCCGGGGGCCAGGTTTTCGTGATATTGCCTTAGGCCGCAACGCCGCGACCACGGATATGTTCCAGATTGAAAAGGCGTTTCGCCCCGGCTCCTTGACGCAAAACTCCCCCCTATATATCTAATTTGCGGGCACGGAAGGGCTAGCCAGACAGCGTTGCGCCTCAGTGCGCTGGACCCCGGACGGATCGGCCGCGCATATTTCGATGCGCTGCATTTGCAGAAAGTTTCTTGATGAACACGGTTCCCATATTGAATTCGTCCGAGGCCATGCCGGTGCAGTTCCCGATTCCGGCCAATGTCTACGCGGAAACCGTGGTGTCGGTGAAGCATTATACCGACAGGCTGTTCGCCTTCCGGGTCACGCGGCCGAAATCGCTGCGCTTTCGCTCGGGCGAATTCGTCATGATCGGCCTGCCCAACGCCGAGAAGCCGGTTTTCCGCGCCTATTCCATCGCCAGCCCCGCCTGGGACGAGGAGCTTGAGTTCTTCTCCATCAAGGTGCCCGATGGCCCCCTGACCCAGCACTTGCAGAAAATCCAGCCGGGCGACACCATTCTCATTCGCCAGAAGGCGACCGGCACGCTGGTGCTGGACGCGCTCACTCCGGCCAGGCGCCTGTTCATGATCTCCACCGGCACAGGCGTCGCGCCTTTCGCCAGCCTGCTGCGCGATCCCGACACCTATGAGCGCTTCGATGAGGTCATCCTCACCCACACCTGCCGGGACCGGGCCGAGCTCACCTATGGGCAGGAACTGGTGGCCGCGTTGCAGGAAGATCCGCTGATCGGGGAATATGCCGGCCGCGTGAGACTCTACAATTCCACGACCCGCGAGGAAACGCCGGTCATGGGCCGCATCACCACGCTGATCGAGAGCGGCAAGTTCTACAGCGATCTCGCCATCGAGCCGCTGAATCGCGAAACCGACCGGGTCATGATCTGCGGATCGATGCATATGCTGCACGACGTCAAGGACCTGGTGGAGAAGCGCGGCTTCATCGAGGGTTCGCTCAACAGCCCCGCGGATTTCGTGGTCGAGCGCGCTTTCGTCGGCTGACGGGTTCCGCAGGAATTCACGGACCGACCCCCGCTGCGCACGCACGGGGGGTCGTTTGCTTCACACGCGCTTTCCGTCCGGCCCGAAGCGATAGGTGCGCTCCGGGTCGGGGGTAGCGTAGAGCGTCGCCCCCGGTTCGGCGTTGTAGACGCCGAACAGGCGCACGGTGATCAGTCCCGCCTTGTCGCAATCGAGATAGAGATTTGTATCCGCGCCGAGATGTTCGGCATGGATGACGGTTCCTCTCCAATCGCCTTTGGCCGGGTCGACGCGGATGTGCTCGGGCCGGACGCCAACGGTCTTCACACTTTCGCCGAGCCTTGCGCCTTCGATGAAATTCATTCTGGGCGAGCCGATGAAGCCGGCGACAAATTCGTTGGCTGGTGAATTGTAAAGCTCCATCGGCGCGCCGATCTGCTCGATGCGTCCCCCGTTCAGCACCACGATGCGATCGGCCAGCGTCATCGCTTCCACCTGATCGTGGGTCACATAGATCATCGTCGCCTTGAGGCGGCGGTGAAGCTGGGCGATTTCCAGCCGGGTGTTGACGCGCAGCGCGGCATCGAGGTTCGACAGCGGCTCGTCGAACAGGAACAGGGTGGGCTCGCGCACCACAGCGCGGCCGATGGCGACGCGCTGGCGCTGGCCGCCCGACAGCTCGGCTGGCCGGCGTTGCAGATAGGGCTCCAGCGAAAGCATGGCGGAAGCCTCGGCCACGCGCTTGTCGATCTCGGCGGAAGGCGTTCCAGCCTGCTTCAGGCCAAGCCCCATATTGTTTTTCACCGTCAGGTGCGGATAGAGCGCATAGGTCTGGAACACCATGGCGATGCCGCGCTTTGCCGGCGGCGTCGAACTGACATCCCTGCCGTCGATGACGATGCGGCCCGACGTGGCGTCCTCCAGCCCGGCGATGACCCGCAAAAGCGTGGACTTGCCGCAGCCCGACGGGCCGACGAACACGACGAATTCGCCATCGGCCACATCGAGGTCGATGCCTTTCAGCACCTCGACCTGGCCGAAGGATTTTTTCACGTTTTCGATGTTCAGCGAGTCCATGTGCAGTCCTTGTTGAATGGGCGGGCCCGCCTCACAGCCGCACCGCCTTGCCGGTGCGCACGCTTTCATCGGCGGCAAGGCACACGGCCAGCGATTTCACGGCGTCCTCCATGTGGCGGGTGAGGTCGATGTCCTCGCGGATCGCCTTCAGCACGAATGCCTGTTCGAGGTCGCACAGGTCCTGATGGCCGGGCTCGCCTTCCATGGAAAGCAGCCGGTCCTCTTTCACGAACTGCCCCTCCGCGCCGGTGGTGGCGCTGTGCAGGCGTATGGTCGAGGTTTTGGTGTGGGTGTCGATGTCGTCGGATTTCGCGTTCTCGGCCATGACGATCGACACACAGCCGTTCGGCGAGATCACGTCCTTCACGAAGAAGGCGGTCTCCGAAATCATCGGCCCCCAGCCAGCCTCGTACCAGCCCACTGACCCGTCCTCGAACAGCACCTGGAGATGGCCGTAATTGTACATTGAGGGATCGATCTCCCCCGAAAGCCGCACGCCCATGCCGCGCACCTCGACCGGCTCCGCGTCGGTGATCTGGCACATCACGTCCAGATAGTGCACGCCGCAATCGACGATGGGCGAGGTGGTCTTCATGAGTTGCTTGTGCGTCTCCCACGTCGCGCCGGAGGACTGCTGGTTGAGATTCATGCGGAACACATATGGCCCGCCAAGCTCGCGCGCTTCCGCAATCAGCCGCATCCATGATGGGTGGTGACGCAATATGTAGCCGATCACCAGCTTGCGGCCGCTGGCCTTCGCCGCATCCACCACGCGCCGCGCATCGGCCACCGTCGTGGCCAGCGGCTTTTCCACGAAGACATGGCAGCCGGCCTCGATGGCCTGCACGGCGTAGTCGGCATGACTGTCGGAATAGGTGGCGATGCAGGCGAGGTCGGGCTTTTCATCCGCCAGCGCTTCCGCGAAGGAGCGGCGGATCGTCTGGCCGGCAAGGGCTGGCGGCAGTTCGACATCGGAACGGTTGACGAGCGCGGCGATCTCGAAGCCGGGATTGGTCGCATAGGCCAGCGCATGGCTGCGGCCCATATTGCCGAGCCCGGCGACGACGACGCGTATCGGTTTGTCTGCGCTCACTTGACGGCTCCGGAGGTAATGCCGCGGATCAGTTGCCGCGAGAAGATGAGATAGAGGACGAGCACCGGCAGGATCGCCAGCGAAAGCGCGGCCAGCACCGCGTTCCAGTTGGTGACGTACTGGCCGATGAACATCTGTGCGCCGAGCGTGACGGTCTTGGTCGCTTCAGATGGTGCCAGGATCAGCGGGAACCACAGATCGTTCCAGATCGGGATCATGGTGAACACCGCGACCGTCGCCATGGCGGGCCGCACCAGCGGCAACACCAGCCGGAAGAAAATACGGTATTCCGAAAGCCCGTCGATGCGTCCGGCGTTCTTGAGGTCGTCGGAGACGCCGCTCATGAACTCGGTGAGGATGAAGATGGCGAGCGGCAGGCCTTGCGCCGTGTAGACGAGAACCAGCGCCGTCAGCGTGTTCACCAGCCCCGAAGCCACCATCATCTGCAAAATGGCGACGGTGCCGAGGCGGATCGGGATCATGATGCCGAGCGCCAGATAAAGACCCATCAGCCGGTTGCCGCGGAACCGGTATTCCGACAGCGCGAAGGCGGCCATCGCCCCGAACAGGAGCACGAAGAACAGCGAGGCGACGGTGACGATGAAGCTGTTCTGGAAATAGGCGAGGAAATCGCCCTGCGTGAGCACCATACGGTAGCCGACGAGATCGAAGGTTTCCGGCGTTGGCGGCGTCATCGGTGACCCGAAGATCGCCTTGCGCGACTTGAAGGAGTTGATGAGGATCACGAACACCGGAAACAGCGCGATCACCATATAGGCGATCAGGATCGCGTGGGCGGCGGCCGAGCGGGGCAGCGAAGTTGTGGCGCGGTTCATCGTCTTCCCCTCAGAACTGGTAGCGGCGCAGCCGCGTCTGGATGAGGAAGAGATAGAGGCACACGCCGGCCAGGATGATGAGGAACATCATGGTGGCGATGGCCGCGCCCATGTTGCGGTCGCCCACCTGAAGCTGGAAGCCGAAGAAGGCACGATAAAGGAAGGTGCCGAGGATGTCGGTCGAATAGTTCGGGCCCGCTAGCGCGCCCTGCGCCGAGTAGATCAGGTCGAAGGCGTTGAAATTGGCGACGAAGGTCAGCACCGAAATGATGCCGATGGAAGGCAGGATCAGCGGTAGCTTGATCTTCCAGAACTGCGCCATGCCGGTCACGCCGTCGCATTCGGCCGCCTCGATCACCTCGTCGGGAATGGAGAGCAGGGCGGCGTAGATCAGCATCATGGGAATGCCGACGAACTGCCACACCGAGATCAGGCTGAGCGCGGTGAGCGCATATTCCTCCTTGCCGAGCCACGGCGAGAACAGGCTTTTCAGGCCGACCAGATCGAGGAGGTCGGGCGCCACCCCCCAGATCGGCGACAGGATCAGTTTCCAGGCGAAGCCGACGATGACGAAGGACAGGATCGTCGGGATGAAGATGGCGGTGCGGTAGAAGGCGGAAAAGCGCAGCTTCGGGCTGGAAAGCAGCGCCGCCAGCAATACGCCGATCGGGTTCTGCACCAGCATGTGGATGATGAAGAACCACACATTGTTCCAGAGCGCGTTCCAGAAGCCTCTCGACCAGTTGGGATCGCCGAACAGGGTGCGGAAATTGTCGAAGCCCACGAAGCTCTGCCCGCCGGGCGCATTGCGAAACAGCGAAAGTTGCAGCGTGCCGAACAGCGGCAGGATCATGATCGCCGTGTAGACCAGAACGGCCGGGGCCAGAAACACGACGATGTGCCACCGGAAGGGTTTTCTTGACGCTGCTTCTGCCGTCATGAATGCTGTCTCACATGGCTGCCGGATCCGGGGAACATACCCGTTTTGTGGCGCTTGATCTCGGTTTCGCGCGAAAAGTTTCGGGAATCCGCGCCATGCAGGCGACGGTATTGCCGTCTCCCGGCAACAGACCCTCTGCCCTCTCCATCGGGAGGGGGCAGAGGGTGGCGCAACGTTGTGGGACTCACTCGGCCGGCTTGTACCAGCTGTCGAGCCCGGCCTGCAGCTTTTTGCCGGCATCTTCCGGCGTCACCGTGCCGTTGATCACATTGGCCGATTCCACCCAGGTCTCGTTTTCGAGGTTGGGCGTGCCGCGCGACAGGATCTGGTAGGTCGAGCGGATGGTCGACTGGCACTTGTCACGCCAGGAGACGAACTCCTGCGCCAGTGGGTCTTCCATCTTCACCGGCGTCGAGTTCAGGCTGAAGAAGCCGGGCAGGGCGTTGGCGTAGATCTCGGCGAATTCCGGCGAAGCCACCCAGGTGAGGAAGGTTTTCGCGGCTTCCGGGTTCTTGGTGGCGGCGTTCATGCCGATGCCGATATCGGTGTGGTCGGAGATGTAGCAGGTGTCGCCGGCATTCCTGACCGGTGGCGGGAAAGCGCCCATCTCGAAATCGACCTGCGTGTTGAACACCGAAATCTCCCACGAGCCGGCGGGGAAGATGGCGGCGCGGCCGAGCGTGAACAGGTTCTGGCTGTCTGGATAGGTCTGCGCCTCGAAGCCGTCGCCGAGATAGGGCTTCCACTTGGCCAACGTGGCGAACGGCTCGACCCATTGCGGGTCGGTCAGCTTCTGCTCGCCCTTGATGAGCGCTAGGCGGCCTTCCTCGCCATGCCAGTAATTGGGGCCGATATTCTGGTAGCCCATGGTGGCGGCTTCCCACAGGTCCTTGGTGCCCATGGCCATGGGAACGTAGTTGCCGTCTTCCTTGATCTTGTCGAGCGCGGCGAAGAACTCGTCCTCGGTAGCCGGCGGCTCGATACCCAGCTCCGCGAACGCATCCTTGTTGTAGATGAAGCCGTGGATCACCGAGGCCATTGGCACGCAGAAAGTCTGCTCGCCGTCATCCGTGGTCCAGGCCGAGCGGGCGACGTCGGAGAAGTTCTCCATGCCGGACAGGTCGGACAAATCGGCGAGCTTGCCGTTCTTGAACAGGTCGAGCGAGGCGTCGAACGGACGGCAGGTGATGATGTCGCCGGCCGAGCCCGCGTCCAGCTTGGCGTTGAGGGCGGCATTGTATTCGGTCGGAGCCGAAGGCGAGAACACGATCTTGATGTCGGCGTGCTTGGCCTCGAAGGCCGGGATCAGCTTCTCCTGCCAGATGGCGAGGTCGTCGTTGCGCCAGCTTTCGATAGTGAGCGTGGCTTCCTGCGCATGGGCGGCGGCCGAGCACAGGAGGCTCGATCCGAGAAGCGTTGCGGTAAAGAGTTTCATATTCATGCTCGGTCTCCCTGTTGGGCCCTTTCAGGCCTGTTGTGTCGAATGAAGCTGCGCATATGACCGCCAGCGTGCCGGGCCGCGGAAGCCCGGCCTGAACATCTTTCGGATTATGAACAGGTGCGCGGCCATCGGAAAGCCGGTTTCCGTGCGGGCTCGATAGGCGTGCCGGAAAAGGGTATGGCATGCGGACGCCGCCGATGTTCCCGGAAGCCGGTGGTCCGGTGCGCGGTCTTGCTGCGGATATCCATCAATCCTTGTCCTCCCGCTTAAAACGATACCAAAAAAATACCACTTGTCCATATCCATTAACCTTTGACCGGAAAAACAACGAAGTGCGCATAAAAACCCTTGTATTTTAATGAATTGGGTCGTTTTGCTGCCCTTGCGTCAGGCGCCGGAAATTAACACTTGGATATTGGTATTTAAGTGGTATTATAAATTTCGGAGGGTCTAACGTGGATTTCATACTCGGCATCGATGGTGGCGGAACAGGTTGCAGGGCGGCGGTCGCCACTCGCGACGGGCAGGTGTTGGCGCGTGGTGGTTCCGGGGCGGCCAATATCCGCACCGACCTCACCAGCGCCCGCGCCCATATCGTCGAGGCGGCGCGCCGGGCCTTTATCGAGGCCGGCAAGGATCCTGAACTGATCAAGGCCGCTCCGGCGGTGCTGGGGCTCGCCGGGGCCAATGTCGGCACCTATCGCCAGCAGTTGCGGGCCATCCTGCCGTTCCGGGAAAGCCGGGTGGAAAGCGACGCTGAAATTGCGCTGGAAGGGGCGATCGGCGCTGGCGACGGCGCGATCGCCGTGCTTGGCACCGGCAGCGCCTATCGTGTGCGCCGCGGCGGCGTCTCGCGCCCTGTCGGCGGCTGGGGCTTTCAGGTCGGAGATCAGGCCAGCGGCGCGCGCATCGGCCGCGATCTTCTGGAGCAGACCCTGCTCGCCTGTGACGGCATATGCGAGGCCTCGCCGCTGACGCGCGAGATCATGGCCGTCTTCCGCGACAATCCGGAGGATGTGGTGGAATTCACCGTTGCGGCGAAGCCCGGCGATTACGGTGGTTTCGCGCCCAAGGTGTTCGACCATGCGGCGCGGGGCGATGCGGTGGCGCGCCGTATCGTCGACAAGGCGGTGGCCGATGTCGAAGGAGCGCTCGGCGCGCTGGATCTGCGCGAAGGCGATGCGCTTTGCCTTCTCGGCGGGCTGGCGGGTCTTTATGCGCCTCTTCTTGCCCCGCGCTACAGAGCCTTGCTGCGCGAGCCGAAGGGCGATGCGCTGATCGGCGCGGTGCGCATGGCCGCGCGTGTCTTCGGCCATGACGCGGAGGCGGGGGATGGCTGACGGGACCGACAGGCTGTTTGCCGGGATCAAGGAGACGGCGCGCGGCCAGCCGCTTTATTTGCGCCTGCGCCGGGCGATCGAGGAGGCTGTCGAGCGCGGCTGGCTGGGACCCGGCGACGCTCTGCCTTCGGAGCGCGACATCGCCTTGCAGGCCGACATTTCGCGCGTCACCGTGCGCAAGGCCGTGCGCGATCTGGTCGAGAGCGGGGTGCTGGTGCAGCGCCATGGTTCCGGCACGTTCGTGGCCTTGCGCGTCGAACGGGTCCAGCAGTCGCTGTCGCGCCTCACCTCCTTCACCGAGGACATGGCCCGGCGCGGCAAGACTGTGAGCTCGCAATGGCTGGATCGCGGTGTCTTCACGCCCTCGCCGGACGAGATGATGGTGCTCGGTCTTTCGGCCAAGGAGCTGGTGGTGCGAATGGCGCGGCTGCGTATCGCCGATGGAACGCCGCTGGCCATCGAGCGCGCCTGTCTGTCGGCCAGCATGCTGCCTGACCCCGAGCGCATCGGCGCTTCGCTCTATGCGGCGCTGGGCGAGACGGGCTATCGCCCGGTGCGGGCGATGCAGCGCATTTCGGCCGCCAATCTGAGCGGGCAGGATGCGGAATTGCTGAAGGTTCCGGTCGGGGCCGCTGGCCTGCGCATCGAACGCATCTCCTATCTTGCCAGTGGCAGGGTGGTGGAATTCACCCGCTCGATCTATCGCGGCGATGCCTATGATTTCGTGGCGGAGCTGCGCCTGAGCGGCCCTGCGGACGACAGTGGAGCGAATGCATGATGAGGGCCAGGACCCATATGCGAACCGAGATCGAGGAGATACCGCAGGCCGTCGCCCGTTTCCTCGACCGGTCGGACAGCGTGCTTGAAGACGTGGGGCAGGATTTGCGCCGTCGAGCGCCGGGCTTCGTCGTCACCGTGGCGCGCGGTTCGTCAGCGCATGCCGCGACCTATCTGAAATATGCGGTGGAACTGACCGCCGGATTGGCGGTTGCTCCGATCGGGCCTTCCATCGCCTCGATCTATGGAGCGAGGCTGCGTCTCGACCGCGCGGCATGCCTGGCGGTGTCGCAGTCGGGCAAGAGCCCCGACATCGTGGCTCTGGCGGAAAGCGCAGCGGAGCAGGGGGCGGTCACCATCGCCCTCACCAACACGGCGGGTTCGCCGCTGACGGGCGTTTGCGACCACGCCATCGATATCATGGCGGGGCCGGAACTGAGCGTCGCCGCTACAAAGACCTTCGTCAGTTCGGCCGTGGCGGGACTGGCCCTGATGGCGCACGCCGCCGGCGACGAAACGCTTCTGGCTGCGCTTCAGCAACTGCCAAAGTCGCTGGAGCAGGCGGTCGCCTGTGACTGGAGCGCCCTGATCGAGCCGTTCGACAGGCAAAGCTCCCTGTTCATCCTCGGGCGCGGTCCATCGAGCGCCATGGCCAGCGAAGCTGCGCTGAAGTTCAAGGAAACCTGCGGCGTCCATGCCGAAGCCTACAGCGCGGCCGAGGTGATGCACGGGCCGATGGCTATGGTCGGCCCCGGCTTCCCGGTCCTGGCGCTGGCTGCGCGCGACGCCGCCGAGCCGTCGCTGGTCGAGGCGGTCGATGCGCTGGCGGACAAGCAGGCCGCCGCCTTCGCGACCAGTGAGCGGGTGACGAGGGCCGCGCGGTTGCCGTTCGTTTCCACCGGCCACCCGCTGACCGACCCGCTGCCGCTGATTGTGTCGTTCTATGCATTCGTGGAGGCTTTCGCCCGGCACAAGGGCCTCAATCCCGATACGCCCCGCAATCTGCAAAAGGTGACGGAGACGATATGAGCGAACGTTTCGCCCTTTCCGGAGCCAGGATTTTCGACGGCGAGAGCTGGCATGACGAGGCGGCTCTCATTGTAGCCCATGGCGAGATCGAGGCGACTGTGCCGGTCGCTTCCATTCCAGCCGATGTGAAGCGGGTGGATGCCGGCTGCGCCATGCTGGCTCCGGGTTTCATTGACCTGCAGGTCAATGGCGGCGGCGGGGTGATGCTCAACGACCATCCGGACCTCGCCTCCATCGAAACCATCTGCGCCGCTCATGCGCCGTTCGGCACCACGGCCCTGCTGCCCACCCTGATCACCGACACACCGCAGATCACCGCAGCGGCCTTGGAGGCGGGCCGGCAGGCGGCCGCGAAGAAGGTTCCCGGTTTCCTCGGCCTGCATCTGGAAGGCCCGCATCTGTCGCTGGCTCGCAAGGGTGCGCATGATCCGAACCTGATCCGCAAGATGGAGGACGCAGATCTGGAGGCGCTGGTGGGGGCGGTTGACGCCATGCCGGTGCTGCTGACCACGATTGCGCCGGAATCGGTCAGCTCCGGGCAGGTGGAGGCGCTGGCGAAGGCGGGCGTCATCGTCAGCCTCGGCCATTCCGACACCACCTATGCGACGGCCAGCGCCTATGCGAAGGCCGGGGCCACCATAGCCACGCATCTCTTCAACGCCATGAGCCCGCTTGGCAGCCGGGAACCCGGACTTGCCGGCGCGGCCATCGACACGGGCGCTTTGTTCGCCGGGCTGATCGCCGATGGCGTCCATGTCGATCCGGCCACCATGGGTATTGCCTTGCGCGCCAAGCGCGGTCCGGCGAAGGTCTTCCTGGTTACAGACGCCATGGCGACGATCGGCACGCACATGTCCTCGTTCACGCTGAACGGACGCACCATCTACCGCAAGGATGGCAGCCTGCGGCTTGGAGACGGCACGCTGGCCGGCGCCGATCTCGACATGATCTCCGCCGTGCGCTTCATGCACCGCACCATCGGCCTCGAACTGGGTGAAGCCTTGCGCATGGCCTCGACCTATCCGGCGGAAGCGGTCGGGCAGGCGCAGCGCCTCGGCGGGCTGGCGAAGGGCATGCGCGCCAACATCGTCGCCCTGTCCGCCGATCTTGACGTGAGTTCCGTGTGGATCGACGGGGTGCGGGCGTTCAGGGCCTGAGGCGCAAGCCGATTTTACAAGACCGGGGCGCAAGCCGATACAAGACCGGGGCGCAAGCCGATTGGACGAGGCCGGAGCGCGAGCTTATTTGCGGGCCGCGTCCGCCGCCTGCCGGATCGCCTCGATATTGGCGCGGTAAGCGTCCACCGTGCCGCCCTTGAACACGGCCGCGCCCGCCACCAGCACGTTCGCGCCGGCGGCGGCCACCAGCGGTGCGGTTTCCGGCGTGACGCCGCCGTCGATCTGGATGTCGATGGGACGCTCGCCGATCATCGCCTTGACGCGCTTCACCTTCTCCACCACGGCCGGAATGAAGGCCTGCCCGCCGAAACCGGGATTGACGGTCATCAGCAGGATGAGGTCGAGCCGGTCGAGCACATATTCGATGACGTTTTCCGGAGTGCCGGGGTTGAGCGATACGCCGGCCTTCTTGCCGAGATTGCGAATGGTCTGCAGCGAGCGGTCGAGATGCGGACCGGCTTCGGCATGGACGGTGATGCCGTCGCAGCCGGCCTCGGCGAAGGCGGCCAGATAGGGATCGACCGGCGCGATCATCAGATGGGCGTCGAAATAGGCGTCGGTGCGGTTGCGGATGGCCTTGATGATGGGCGCGCCGAAGGTGATGTTAGGCACGAAATGGCCGTCCATCACGTCGAGATGCACCCAGTCCGCGCCGGCTTCGACGATGGCCTCGACCTCGTCGCCGAGCTTTGAGAAATCCGACGACAGAACCGACGGTGCGATCAGGGTCCTTGCGCTCATTCCTTGCACTCCTGCCTGTTGGGTCGAGCCCGAAAATTCTGACCTGCCTATAGCATCGGAACAGGAACGGGAAACCGCTTTTTGAATTTATCCGCGCTTGTTGCGGTCAAATCGCTGCACGGCCTACACAATGCCCAAATCCTGCCATAAGGCTTCGCGCATCGAGATTCGGAGGCGGGATTGTCGAGGTTGGTCGCAGCAGCGCGCTTTTGTGGTGTCGCCGGCATTGGCGTTATGCTGGCGGGGTGCGGCAACTCCCTGACCGAACGTCAGGATCAGGCGGTCGCCTCGGCGCTGCCCTATGACAGCGTGCCCTGCGAGACGCTTTTCATGCATCGTGACGCGCTGGCGGCCCAGTACGGCTTGCCGCAGAACGCCAGGCCCGTTTTCGTCAGGCAGCCCTATGGAATGGGACCGCTGACGCCGGATGTCCGGTCCGAGCGCCGCCGCAAGACCGAGGCCGCGCGCGGCGAGATCGACGCCATGAACCGCTCACTGACGCGCCGCAAATGCGCGGCGCCAACAACAGCGTTTTCTGCTCCCGTCGCGCCTCAATAGCCGGCTTCGCGGTCGATCAGGTTTTCCAGCTCCTCGCCCCGCTCATAGGCGGCCATCTGTTCCAGCATCACCGGCACCAGGTGTCGGGGGTCCGAGGTTGCTGCCGCATGCGGGGTGACGAACACTTTCGGATGGTTCCACAACGGACTGGTTTTCGGCAGCGGCTCGATCTCGAACACGTCGAGGCTCGCTTCCTTGAGCGTTCCGTCGTCGAGCGCGCGCAGAATGTCGGCTTCCTTCTGCAACCGCCCCCGTCCGGCATTGATGAGCACCGAACCGCCCAGCGCGTTGCGCCTGCGCAACTCCTTGAGAAGCTTGTAGTCGATGACGCCGGTCGTCGCCTTCGTCAGCGGCAGGAGGACCACCAGAATGTCGGTGGCGTTGAGGAAAGGCGTCAGTCCCTCCTCGCCCGCATAGGTGTTCACGCCGTCCATTTCGCGCGCCGAGCGTGACCAGCCATTGATGTGAAAACCGAGCGCCATGAGCGCGCTGGCGGCCGCACGCCCCAGATGGCCGAAACCCATGATGCCGACCGAGACGTCGCCGGCGTTACGCTGGTCGATGTCGTGCCAGGCGCGCAGACGCTGCTGCTCGCGATACTGCCGGCCCTGACGATGATGGTCGAGCACGCGCCACACGACATATTCGACCATGTGTCTTGTCAAATCTTCCGCGACCACCCGCACCACCGGAATGTCGGTGGGGATGGTCGCGTCCTCCATGATGTGGTCGACGCCGGCGCCGACCGAGAAGATAACCTTCAGGTTCGGCAGCCCGACAAGCAGGTTTGGCTTCTGCTTCCAAACCACCGCGTAGGTGATGGACGGATCGACGCCAGCCTCGCGCTCCACCGTTACATCCCTTTCGTTGCCGATCAGCTCTTGCCAGCGCTGGGGCTGGAACGCGTTGACCGCAAGCAGAACGCGGCCCTTTCCTGGGTTGCTCAAGATATCCTCCTCGCAATCATTCCGAAACCACGCCTTCGGGAGCGGTTTCGATCCGGAAGGCGGCCGAGATCAGCGCCTTCGTGTAGTCGGTCTGCGGTGCTTCGAAGATCTGCGTCGACGGGCCGGCTTCCACCACCTTGCCGTTGCGCATGACGATCACCTCATTGGCGAGCGCGCGCACCACCTTCAGGTCGTGGCTGATGAACATATAGGCGAGGTTGTGCTTCGCCTGCAGGTCTCGCAGCAGGTCCACCACCTGCGCCTGCACGCTCATGTCGAGCGCCGAGGTCGGCTCGTCCAGCATGACGAAACGCGGCTTCAGGACCATGGCGCGGGCAATTGCGATGCGCTGGCGCTGGCCTCCCGAAAACTCGTGCGGGTAGCGAAAGCGCGTCTCGGGATCGAGGCCGACTTCCTCGAGCACGTCGACCACGCGCTTGTCGCGCTCGTCGGCCGAAAGCTTCGGCTCATGGATCTCCAACCCTTCCTCGATGATCTCCGACACCGACATGCGCGGGCTGAGCGATCCGTAGGGGTCCTGAAACACGATCTGCAATTCGCGCCGCAGGGGGCGCATCTCGCTGAAGGACAGCGCATCGATGTCGCGGCCGTCGAAGCGGATCTTGCCGGTGGACGAGATCATGCGCGCCAGCGCCAGGCCGAGCGTGGTCTTGCCGGAGCCGGATTCGCCGACGATGCCCAGCGTCTGGCCTTCGCGCACGGTCACGTCGATGCCGTCCACGGCCTTCACATGGTCCACCGTCTTGCGGAAGAAGCCCTGTTTGATCGGGAACCAGACCTTCACGTCCTCGCCGCGCATCACAGGTTTTGCGTGCGGATCTGCGGCGGGCGGCCTTCCCTTGGGTTCGGCGGCCAGAAGATGACGGGTGTATTCATGCTGCGGATTGGCGAAGATCTCCTTCGTCGGCCCGGTTTCGACCACCTTGCCCTTTGTCATCACGCAGACCCGGTCAGCGATCTTGCGCACGATGCCGAGGTCGTGGGTGATGAACAGCATGGACATGCCGTTCTTTTTCTTCAGGGAATCGAGAAGAAGAAGAATTTGCGCCTGAACCGTCACGTCGAGCGCCGTGGTCGGCTCGTCCGCGATCAGCAGTTCGGGTTCGTTGGCGAGCGCCATCGCGATCATGACGCGCTGCCGCTGCCCGCCCGAGAGCTGGTGCGGATAGGCGGAAAGGCGCTTTTCCGGTTCGCGGATGCCGACCTCGTGGAGCAGGTCGAGGGTGCGCTTGCGCGCCTGGCCGTCGCTCATGCCGCGATGCAGCTTCAGCACCTCGACGATTTGCTGCTCGATCGTGTGCAGCGGATTGAGCGAGGTCATCGGCTCCTGGAAGATCATGGTGATCTTGTTGCCACGCACCTTGCGCAAGGCGTTCTCACCAAGCCGCATCAGGTCCTGCCCGCCAAACAGGATTTCTCCCGACGGGTGGCTAGCGGGCGGATAGGGCAGCAGTTTCAGCACCGACAGGGCCGACACGGACTTGCCAGAGCCGGATTCGCCGACCAGCGCCAGCGTCTCGCCCTTGGCGATGTCGAACGAAACATGATCCACGGCGAGCGAGGTCTTGCCGTTGGCCGAGAAGGCGACCGAGAGGTCGCGGACGGAAAGGAGGGGCGTGCTCACCTGAAGGTCTTCCTCGGGTCGAAGGCGTCGCGCGTGGCCTCTCCGATGAAGATCAGAAGCGACAGCATGATCGAAAGCGTGACGAAGCCGGTGATGCCGAGCCATGGCGCATTGAGATAGCGCTGGCCCTGCTTGAGCATCTCGCCCAGCGAAGCCGAGCCCGGCGGCAGGCCGAAGCCGAGGAAGTCCAGCGAGGTCAGCGTCGAGATAGATCCGTTGAGGATGAAGGGCAGGAAGGTCAGCGTCGCCACCATGGCGTTGGGCAACAGGTGACGAAACATGATGGTGCGGTTGGAGACGCCGAGCGCGCGGGCCGCGTTCACATATTCGAAGTTGCGCGCGCGCAGGAACTCAGCCCGCACCACGCCGACGAACGCCACCCATGAAAACAGCAGCATGAGGCCAAGCAGGATGAAGAAGCCGGGCGGCAGGACCGCCGCCACGATCAGCAGCAGGTAGAGCACGGGAATGGCCGACCAGATTTCGATGAAACGCTGGAACAGGAGGTCCACCCAGCCGCCGAAATAGCCCTGCACGGCTCCGGCCGAGACGCCGATCACGGCCGAGCCCAGCGTCAGCGTCAGCCCGAACAGCACCGATACGCGGAAACCGTAGATGACGCGCGCCAGCACGTCGCGGGCCTGATCGTCGGTGCCCAGCCAGTTCCAGTTGCCCGTGATGCAGTCGGGATCGGCCGCGCCCTGCGGATATTGTCCGCAGCGGGTGGCCGCATCGTAGCGCCATGAAGGCTTGGAGGGAGCGGCCTGTGGCACCGCATTGTTGACGGTGCGGTAGGAATAGCGGATCGGCGGCCAGATCATCCACCCGTTGGCCTCGATCTCGTCGCGGATCACCGGGTCGCGATAGTCGGTGACGGCATAGAATCCGCCGAATTTTTCTTCCGGATAGGCGACGAGGACCGGAAACAGGATCTCGCCCTTGTAGGAGGCTATGACCGGCTTGTCGTTGGCGATGAACTCGGCGAACAGCGAAGCGATGAACAGGAAAAGGAAAATCCACAACGACCAGTAGCCGCGCCGGTTGGCCTTGAAATTGGCCCAGCGCCGCTGGTTGAGTGGCGAGAGCCATGGCCTGCGCCTTCTGGCGGGAGCGGATTGCGCGTTGGTCTTCATCACCGCATCCGCCATCACACGTCCCTCCGCTCGAAGTCGATGCGGGGATCGATCCATGTGTAGGTGAGGTCGGAAATGAGGCTGACGAACAGGCCGATCAGCGAGAAAATATAGAGATTTGCGAAGACCACGGGATAGTCGCGGTCCACCACCGATTTGAAACCGAGGAGCCCCAGCCCGTCCAGAGAGAAGATGTTCTCGATCAGCAGCGAGCCGGTGAAGAAGGCGGAGATGAAGGCGCCGGGGAAGCCGGCGATGACGATCAGCATGGCGTTGCGGAACACGTGGCCATACAGCACGCGATGCTCGGAAAGCCCCTTGGCGCGCGCCGTCACCACATATTGCTTGCGGATTTCATCGAGGAAGGAGTTCTTGGTCAGCAGCGTGCTGGTGGCGAAGGCCGACAGCACCATGGCCGTCAGCGGCAGGGTGAGATGCCAGAAATAGTCGATGATACGGTCGGGCCAGGACATCTGCGACCAGTTGTCGGAGGTCAGGCCACGCAGCGGAAACCAGTCGTAAAAGGAGCCGCCGGCGAACAGGACCATCAACAGGATGGCGAACAGGAAGCCGGGAATGGCATAGCCGACGATGACGATGGCGCTGGTCCATGTATCGAAGGCCGAGCCGTCCTTCACCGCCTTGCGGATGCCGAGCGGGATGGAGATCATGTAGGAAATCAACGTGATCCATAAACCCAGCGAGATCGACACCGGCATTTTTTCCAGGATCAGGTCGATTACCGATATGTCGCGGAAATAACTCTCGCCGAAATCGAAGCGGGCGTAGTTCCACAGCATCAGGCCGAAGCGTTCGAGCGCGGGCTTGTCGAAGCCGAACTGCTGTTCGAGCTTGGCGATGAATTCGGGATCGAGCCCCTGCGCGCCGCGATATTTGGTGGAGATGGCGCCGCCGCCCGCCTCGAAGCCGCCGGCCGCGCCCATGTCGCCTCCGCCACCGGAGCCGAGCCGGTCGCTGGAATCGCCGCCCTGACCGGTCAGGCGCGCGATGACCTGCTCGACCGGCCCGCCGGGGGCGAACTGGATGACGACGAAGGAGATCGCCATAATGCCGAAAAGCGTCGGGATCATCAAAAGCAGCCGGCGCAGGATATAGGCACCCATCAGGCGCTTCTCCTCGTTGTTGAACCGTCAGCCCTTGCCAATCTTCGCAGCCTTCCCAGCATCGAACCACCACAGCGTCTCCACCGGGAACCCGTAGTCGGGCATCGGCTCGGGGAAGCCGAACATGTCCCAACAGGCGACCCGGTGATTCGCCAGATAGTATGTTGGAATCCAGTCGAGCCTTGCGCGCAAGACCCGGTCGAGCGCGCGCAGCGCCACAATCAGGTCGGCGCGGCTCCGGGCGTGGCCTGCCGCCTCCACCAGCGCGTCGATCGCCGGGCTCTTCGTGCCCGCATAGTTGCGGGTTCCCGGCCGGTCGGCTGCGCGCGAATGATAGATCGTCTCCAGCCCGGCGAACGCCGGCGTCGCGCCGATCTGAAACGCCAAGAGGATCATGTCGAAGTCGAAATCGGTCTGCCTCGCCTGATACTGGGCCGCATCCACCACGCGCACCGAGGCGTCGACGCCTACGGATTTCATGTTTTCCGCCCAGGGCAGGAAGATGCGCGCCAGTGAATCGTCATTGGCCAGCATCTCGGCCTTAAGCCGCTCGCCCCTGTCGTTGACGACGAACTGGCCCGATCGCTTCCAGCCGGCGTCGCCGAGCAGTTTCGCCGCCTGCCCGAGCATCTTGCGGTCGCGTCCGGAGCCGTCGGAAACCGGCTGCATGGCCGGCTCGGCGAAAACCTCCGGCGGAAGTTCGTCGCGGAAGGGCTTCAGCAGCGCGAGTTCCTGTGGGGATGGCAGGCCCTCCGCCTTGAAGTCGGACTTTTCGAAATTGGACTGCGAGCGGTCGTAAGATCCGGAAAACAGCGTGCGTTTCGTCCACTCGAAATCGAAGCACATGGCGATGGCCCGGCGCACGCGGATGTCGCGGAACTGCGCGCGCCGCTGGTTGAGCGCCATGGCCTGCATGGCCGGCCATTTCTCGCCGGGGAATTCGCGCTTGATGACGCGGCCACCGGCGATGGCCGGAAAATTATACTCCGAAACCCAGGTCCGCGCCGTGAACTCCTCGCGAAAATGGGTGTCGCCTTTCTTGAACGCCTCGAAGGCGGCGTTGCGGTCGCGGTAGAAATCGATGCGGATGCGGTCGAAATTGTAGTGGCCGCGATTGACCGGCAGGTCGCCGCCCCAATAGTCGGGCGCCCGCTCATACTCGATGAACTGGCCTGCCGTCACCCGTCCCACCTTGTAGGGGCCGGAGCCGAGCGGCGGCGCCATGCGCCCGGCCTCGAACTCGTTTTGCGTATAGTAGGTTCTCGACAGAATCGGCATTTCGGCCACCGTCAGGATGGCCTGTGGCGGCTGTTTGCCGGTGAAGGTCAGCCGCACAGTGTGCGTGTCCAGCGCTTCGGCGGCGGCCATCTCGACAAGCGGCAACGCCAGTTGCGGGTGTCCCTTGTCCTTGTAGAGCAGAAGGGTGAAGGCCACATCCGCGGCCGTCAGCGGGGACCCGTCATGCCAGCGGGCTTGCCTGCGCAGGTAGAAATCGAAGCTGTTGCGATCCTCAGAGATGGTGACGGCCTCGGCCAGCAACCCGTAGAGAGCGTCGGGCTCGTCCAGAGCGCGGGCCATCAGCGCATCGAAGCAGAACTCCATGCGCGGCGGCGCGTCACCGCGCAGGGTGAAGGAGTTGAGCGTGTTGAAGGTAAAAGGGCTCTGGTTGTACGCCCAGTTCGGGGGCGGGAAGTTGAATGTTCCGCCCTTTGGCGCATCGACGTTCACATAGTCGAAATGGGTGAAGCCAGCCGGGTATTTCAGTTCGCCGAAGGCGGACAGCCCGTGCAGCTTCCGGCCTGTCGGATTGTCGGCGAAGGTCCGGCCGGACAGAAGCGGCAGCGTGGCCGCCGCGCCGCCGAGGATGAGGAAATCGCGGCGGGAGAAGGCGGTCATCAGTTCGCGCTCTGGTGTTTTGCCGCCAGCGCCTTTTCCTTTTCCGGATCGATCCACCAGGAATCGATGTCGGCTCCGATATATTCGGGCTGCTTTTCCGGCATGCCGAACTTGTTCCAGTAGGCGAGCCACACATCCGGCCGGGTGAATTGCGGCACCACGTAATAATTCCACAGCAACACGCGATCAAGCGCGCGGGTGGCTGCGATCAGGTCGTCGCGGTCGCTGGCGAAGATCACACGGTCGACCAGCGCGTCGATCACCGGGTCCTTTATGCCGGAATAGTTGCGCGAGCCGGGGGTCTCCGCTGCACGCGCGCTCCAGTAGTCGCGCTGCTCGTTGCCGGGCGAATCCGACTGCGGCAGAACCATGGTGATCATGTCATAGTCGAAATCGTTCACCCGGTTGATGTACTGGCTGGTGTCGACGATGCGCAGCGTGGCGGTGACGCCAATCTTGCGCAGCATCTCGATGAAGGGGCTGATCGTCGGTTCGGCGTCCTGCCGCGTTTCGAGAATTTCGAAGCTGAACGGCTTTCCGGTTTCGACATTGACCATCCTGCCGTCGCGGATTTCCCAGCCGGCCTGTTTGAACAGCGCCACCGCGTCGCGCAGGATCTGGCGTTCGGCCTGCGGAGTGTCGAAGCGGGGCAGGGCGAATTCCTTCGTGAACAGCTCAGGCGGCAGCTTGTCACGATATTTTTCGAGAATTTCCAGTTCCTTGCCTTGCGGCAGTCCGCCCGAGGCGAAATCGCTGCCCATGAAATAGCTGTTGATGCGCGTGTTCAGTCCAAAGGACTGGGTGCGGTTTATGGTGTCGAAATCGAAAGCGTAGGACAGCGCCTCACGCACGCTCCGGTCCTGGAAGAGGGGGCGGCGCGTGTTCATGATGAAGCCCTGCATATTGGCGCGGGCGTTCGACTTGAATTCCTTCCTGATCACGTCGCCGGATTTCACCGCCGGGAAATCGTAGACCGTCATCCAGCGTCGCGCGCTGTTTTCGGAATTGACGTCCTCGAAGCCGCCCTTGGTGAAGGCTTGCCAGGCCGCGTTGTTGTCGAGGAAATAGCGATAGCGGCGTATGTCGAAATTCTCGCGGCCGACCTTTACCGGCAGCTTCGCGGCCCAATAGTCGGGCACGCGCTCCCATATGATTTCCGCCCCCGGCTTGAAGCTTTTGATGCGGTAGGCCGCCGAGCCGAGCGGCGGTTCCAGCGTCGAGCGGGTGATGTCGCGCTTGTTGCCCTTGGCGTCGGCGCCCTCCCACCAGTGTTTCGGCAGCACTGCGAGGTCGCCCATGATCTTCGGCAGTTCGCGATTGCCCTTCTGGTCGAAACGGAACTCGACTTCGCGGTCGGAGATCTTCACAGCTTCGGTGACGTTCTCGTAATAGCGGTTGTACATCGGGCTGTTGGCCTTCAGTGTCTGGAACGACCAGATCACGTCCTCGGCGGTGATCGGCTGGCCGTCATGCCAGCGCGCGCGCGGATCGAGTCGGTAGGTGGCGGTGGAGAAATCGTCCGGATATTTGTAGGCCTCCGCCACCAGCGGATGGCTGACGCTGCCCTCGTCGGTGGCCTGCTCCATCAGCGTGTCGTAGAGCAGCCCGCCGCCGAACTGAACAAGGCCGGCTGCTGGCGTGCCCTGCACGATGTAGGGGTTGAAGCTGTCGAACGTGCCGAGAACCGTGGAGTTCAGCGTGCCGCCCTTGGGCGCATCGGGGTTCACGTAATCGTAGCGCTCGAAGTTCTCGCCATATTTGGAGCCGCCGACGAGCGAGGAGGAGGTGTGCCATTCATCCGCCCGGGCGTCGTGGACGCCGAGCGCCAGAACGGCGCAGACCAAGCCCGAAACAAGCCCTGGAACCAGCATTGCCGACATCGACGCCCTGAGATGGTGAATGTTCATTCCGGTCCTTTCGCTAGCGCATTTTCCGCTTTCCCAAATCACGAAAACGCTTCCAACCCTTTGTTTCGACGCAATCCCGAACGCAAAACCGGGTCGCATTCCTGCTGGATTGCCCCAGGTGCAGGCATGCGCCGCGCCGGGCAATGTACTGGATTCCCGTCAGGAGGGAATCGGATTGTGGCGATAATGCCGCACCCGGTCCACAGTAACAAAAAAGCCGGGCTGAACCCGGCTTTTTCAAGGATGTGCAGATTACGATTTCGTTATTCGGCGGGCTGTTCAGCCGGCTGCTCCTCGCTGGGCGCCGCTTCGCCGGCGGGAGCCTGTTCGACAGGCGCGGCATCGGCGGGAGCCGCTTCAGGGGCGGCGTCTTCGGTGGCTTCACCTTCCGGCGCGGCGGTGCCGGCTTCAGGCAGCGGAACCGGGCTGTCGGCCTGTTCGCGCATATAGGCGATCAGGTTGGCGCGCTCGTCGTCCTTCTTGAGGCCGGCGAAACCCATGGCGGTGCCCCTCACGAAGCCCTTAGGGGAGATGAGGAAGTGGTCGAGATTGTCGAAGGTCCACTTCTCCTCGCCGCCCTTGGCGAATTCCTTCATGGCGCCGGAATAGGCGAAGCCTTCATGTGAGGCGACGGGACGGTCGACAATGGCCCACAGGTCCGGACCGACCTTGTTGGGGCCGCCCTTTTCGATCGAGTGGCAGGCCGCGCACTTCTTGAACACGGCCTCGCCGGCCTTGGCGTCGGCATTGGCGAGAAGGTCGGCGATCGGCACCGCTTCGGCCGCGCCGCCAGCGGCCGCGCCCGCGTCGCCTTCCGCGACCTCGATGACAAAGCCGGGCTTTTCGGGAGCGTGCGTGGCGAAAAGCGAATTGGAAACGATGCCGACCGAGAAAACGACAAAAACAGTACCGAGCAGACCGCCCAGGACCTTGTTGACCTCGAATGAATCCATACGCCCCAGACTCCCTTTTCCGGCGGACCTTCCTGTCCTCCGTCCGTCGGTAACATCCATGCTGCCCCGAAAAACGCAGAGCGGCCAAATCGCGCGGAAACTAGGTCTTTTGCTCGGCTCTTGCAACACCTATAAGAGCGCTTCCAGTGAGACCTTTTGACACTTTTCACCAGCCTTTTCACTTCGCCCGGCGCTCATGACCACACTCGTTCTCATCCCGGCCCGCATGGCCTCCACCCGCTTGCCGGGCAAACCGCTGGCCGACATAGCCGGCATGCCGATGATCGTGCATGTGGCGCGCCGCGCCGCCGAAACAGGGCTCGGCCGTGTCGTCGTGGCCACGGACACGGACGAAATCGCACAGGCCGTCAAGGCTCATGGCTTCGAGACGGTGATGACCCGGGCCGACCATGAATCGGGTTCGGATCGCATATTCGAGGCGCTGGCGGCGCTCGATCCACAGGCGAAGGTCGAGACGGTGGTCAATATCCAGGGGGATCTGCCGACGCTCGATCCCGGCATCGTCGCCGCCGCGCTGCGCCCGTTCGAGGACCCGTCGGTGGACATCGCCACGCTGGGCGTCGAAATCGTGCGCGAGGAGGAAAAGACCAATCCCGCCGTCGTCAAGATCGTGGGGTCGCCCTTGTCCGGGACGCGCATGCGGGCGCTCTACTTCACCCGTTGCACCGCGCCATGGGGCGAAGGCCCGCTCTACCACCATGTCGGGCTCTACGCTTACCGGCGCGCCGCTCTGGAGCGTTTCGTGGCGCTGGGGCCCTCGGCGCTGGAGAAGCGCGAGAAGCTTGAGCAGCTGCGTGCGCTGGAAGCCGGCATGCGCATCGACGTCGAGATCGTCAATTCCGTTCCGCTGGGCGTCGACACGCCCGAAGATCTGGAACGCGCCAGAACCATTCTTTCCAGCTGACAGGGCTCAAAATGCCAGAAAAGACCAACAGAATAGCCTTCCAGGGTGAGCCGGGCGCCAATTCGGACACCGCCTGCCGCAACGTCTATCCGGCCATGGAGCCGTTGCCGTGCCCGACCTTCGAAGACGCCTTCAACGCGGTGGAAACCGGCAAGGCGGATCTCGCCATGATTCCGATCGAGAACACCATCGCCGGCCGGGTGGCGGATATCCACCATCTGCTGCCCGAATCGAAGCTGCATATCGTGGGCGAATATTTCCTGCCGATCCACTTCCAGCTCATGGTGCTGCCGGGCGTGCGGCGCGATGAGATAAGCACCGTGCACAGCCATATCCATGCGCTTGGCCAGTGCCGTAAATACACCCGCAAGAACGGCTGGAAGCCGATGGTGGCCGGCGACACGGCCGGCGCCGCCAAGCTGGTGGCGGAAACGCAGGACCGCACCATGGCGGCCCTTGCGCCGCGTCTGGCGGCCGACCTCTACGGTCTCGACATCATCGAGGAGAATGTCGAGGACACCGAAAACAACATCACCCGCTTCGTGGTGCTGTCCAGGACAAAGAGCTGGGCGGAACGCCGTGACGGCCTGCCGATGGTCACGACTTTCGTCTTTCGCGTACGCAACGTGCCGGCCGCGCTTTACAAGGCCATGGGCGGCTTCGCCACCAACGGCGTCAACATGACCAAGCTGGAGAGCTATCAGCTGGGCGCTTTCACCGCCACGCAGTTCTACGCCGACGTGGAAGGCCATCCCGACGACCGGAGCCTGAAGAACGCTCTTGAAGAGCTGCGCTTCTTCTCGAAGGAAGTGCGTATTCTGGGCGTTTATCCGGCCAACGAATTCCGCGCCACGCAAGACGCCGACGCCTGACGGATTCCAAGCCGCTTCGAATACCAGCGGTCGGCATAGGGGTTGTCGTTGAAGCGGGCGACTTCCCCGTAGCCTTCCCGTTCGTAGAGGGACTGCGCTTCGGTGAGCGCGCGATTGGTGTCGAGACACGCCGTGCGTGCGCCCAGATCCCAAGCGATCGCCTCAAGCCGGCGCAGCATCCGCACCGCGAGGCCCATGCCGCGCGCTTGCGGTGAAACCCACATGCGCTTGATCTCGGCCGTCTCATCGTCGAGCAGGCGAACCGCGCCGCAGCCGATCGGAACGCCGTCAAGCCGGGCAAGCAGGAAAGCGCCGCGCGGGCGGGTGAACTCGCCACCGCTCGCCGTGCTTCCCTTTGCCGTGTCGAAGCCGTTTTCGAAGCGCGAAGCCACTTCGCCGACATAGAGTTCGAGGCAATGTCTTGCATCGGCGCTGTCGGGGTCTTCCTCGTCGATGGCGATGGAGGCGGCGGCCATCAGGCGCTCGACCTCGGCCATGGCGCCGACCATCCGCTCCTGCGCGGCCGGCGAAAGCGGCTCCAGCAGAGAATGCGCCTGATCGTCCGAGAGCGCGTCATAGGCGGCGTGCTCCGCAAGACCCTGTTCGGTCAGCACCGCGTATCTCGCGCGGGCATCGCTCTCCTGTGCGCCGACCGCAACGAGCCCCTGCGCCTCCAGCGAACGCAGCATCCGGCTGAGATAGCCGGAGTCGAGCCCAAGTCGCTGGCGCAGCGCGCCGAGCGCTATGCCTTCCGGTCCGATTTCGAACAGAAGCCGGGCCTCGCCGAGCGGCCTGCCACGGCTGAGATAGCTTTCCTCCAGCGCCCCGACGCGGCGGGTCACGGCGCGGTTGAAGCTGCGGATTTGAGCGACCTTGGTATTTTTCATCGCCTGACTTTAGTCAGACATTCATAGGGAGGCAATATTTATCTGATGCTGGTCAGCTATTCCGGCTGTTCCGCCCATGTCCGGATCAGCTGATGCGCGATCGCTCCCGCCGGGGGAACCACGAGCTGCTGGGGATGTGTGCGTTTCAGCATCGCCTGCACTTCGCCACGGGTAAACCAGCGGCAGTCCTCCAATTCGTCCATGTCGGCGCGGATGTCCTCGCTCAGCGGCTCGCCATAGCAGCCGATCATGAGTGAATGGGGAAAAGGCCAGGGCTGGCTGGCGTGATAGTCGACGCGGCCGAGGCGAATGCCGGCCTCCTCGAAGGTTTCGCGCCGTACAGCGTCCTCGATGGTTTCGCCGGGCTCGATGAAGCCGGCAAGCGCGGAATAGATGCCCGGCGCGAAATGCCGGCCTCGTCCCATCAGGCATTTTTCCGGCGTGACGGTGAGCATGATCGCCACCGGGTCGGTGCGTGGGAAATGATCCGTTCCGCAGGCGGGGCAGTGACGCCTGTAGCCACCGGCGCGCGTTTCGCTCTTCTGGCCGCAGCGCCCGCAAAACGCGTGCGAACGGTTCCATGTCAGAAGGGACGACGCCTGTGCGAGAGCGCCAAGTTCCGCCTCGCCGATCAGCCCCTGCACATAGACGGTGCGGTGTTCGAGCATCTCCAGCCCGTCGAGCGGCCGCTCCGGGTCGAGTCTGGCGTGAAGGGCCAGCGCCGGTCCGTGATCGGCAAGGCCGAGCAGGATCGAGGCGGCGGGATCGAAGCCGAGCCGCCCGCATTCGGCCACCGTGAACCACGGATCGAAACGCTCGCCATCGGGCCTGAGCAGCACGCGCCCGCCGCCCAGCACCATGATGCGCGCGGCGGTGTCTGTCAGCGCCCTGATCACGCAGTCGTCGGGGCGTCGTTCCGACTGGCGATCGATGCGATTGCCGGCGAAGCCGACGAATTGGCTGGGCTCGCGCAAGGGCGCATCGAAGAAGGGGAAGCTCATCGGCTGGCTTGTCCGGAAAACTGGCGGGAGGGCGCTTATAGCGCCGCCTTGACCATTTCGGCAAACCGGCGCAGCTCTTCGGCCCGATAAGGCTCGCGTGCGCCGTGGCCCCATACGGGGCCGGGCCATGCGGGGTCGTCCTCACGGCGGGCGATGACATGGACGTGGAGCTGGCGCACGATGTTGCCAAGCGCGGCCGTGTTGATCTTGGTGCAGTCGGTGACGCGCTTCAGCGCCTGCGCCACCATGTTCGTCTCGAAGGTGAGCATGGCCTGGTCGAGCGGGGCCATGTCGTGGATTTCCTCCGCGCCGGGCCTCTGCGGCACGAGGATGAGCCACGGCCAGCGGCGGTCGTTCATGACCCGCAATTCGCACAGGCCGAGCCACATCACCGGCTCGCTGTCGGTTTCGAGGCCTGCGTCGAGCGAAAACCCGGCCTTGAGCCCGTGCAGCATTCGCGTTCTCCCGCAGCCGGAACGGCCGGCGTTTGTGAATCGTCAGAGCCGGCGCGCCGGCGCATTCGTCGATGATGAGCGGCGACATCGCCCGTCAGGCTGAAACGGTATTGCGAGCTTGCCTGCACTGCAAGCGATTCCGGTTCGAGGGCGATAAGGATTTCGTTCTCGCCCTTGCATTTCGCAATCGAATTGCCGATATGGAAACCGGGAGGTTGGTGGTGGACGGTCCACTCGCCAACCGGGTCAGGTCCGGAAGGAAGCAGCCCTAACGAGCCCGGAACGGGTCATTGTTCCAGCCTCCCGCCTTTCTTCGCCAGCTCCGCGATAATGTCGGCGCATGCTCATTGACCGGGTCGAGGGGGACTGTGTCGGCGGGGCATGCGGGCGAAACTGGCTTTCGCAGACGGCCGCTTCCGGTCGCGGTCTTTTGATGCTTGCTTGGAGCAGAGCCGATCGATGAACGACGCCGGAACCAGCGACGCAGGCGTTTCCGGAGCCGGCAAGGCGCCCGGCGCCTATCGGGTTCTCGCCCGTAAATACCGGCCCTCGGATTTTTCCCAGCTCATCGGCCAGGAGCCGATGGTGCGCACCCTCACCAACGCCTTTTCGTCCGGCCGCATCGCGCAGGCGTGGATGCTGACCGGCGTGCGCGGGGTGGGCAAGACGACGACCGCGCGCATCCTCGCTCGCGCGCTCAACTACCGCACGCCCGAGATCGACAAGCCCTGGGTCGACCTGTCCGCGCCCGGCGAACATTGTCAGGCCATCATGGAAGGCCGCCATGTCGACGTGATCGAGATGGACGCCGCGTCCCACACCGGCATCGACGATATCCGCGATATCATTGACCGCGTGCGCTATGCGCCGGTGTCGGCGCGCTACAAGGTCTACATCATCGACGAGGTGCACATGCTCTCCACGCAGGCCTTCAACGGTCTGCTGAAGACGCTGGAAGAGCCGCCGCCGCATGTGAAATTCATCTTCGCCACCACCGAAATCCGCAAGGTGCCGATCACGGTGCTGTCGCGCTGCCAGCGCTTCGACCTGCGCCGCATCGACGCCGGACAGCTCGTGAAGCATCTGGGCAGCATCGCCGGAAAGGAAGGCGTCTCCATCGACGACGAGGCGCTGGCGATGATCGCGCGCGCTGCCGAGGGATCGGCGCGCGATTCGCTGTCGATCCTCGATCAGGCCATCGCCCATAGTGGTGGGACAATGGGCGGCGGCGCGGTCTCGGCCGAGGCGGTGCGCGCCATGCTGGGCGTTGCCGACCGTGGTCGCATCATCGACCTGTTCGAGCACCTGATGAAGGGCGATGTCGCCGCCGCGCTTGGCGAGTTCCGGGCGCAGTACGACACCGGCGCGGACCCGGCCGCGGTTCTTACCGATCTGGCCGAGTTCAACCATCTGGTCACGCGCCTGCGTTTCGTGGCCGATGCGGCCGAGGACGTATCGCTTTCGGAAGCCGAGCGGCGGCGTGGCGTCGAATTTGCCGCAGCGCTTTCGGTCAAGGTGCTGTCGCGCACCTGGCAAATGCTGCTCAAGGGCATACCGGAGGTGCAAAGCTCGAACCGGCCGGTCAGCGCGGCCGAGATGGTGCTGATCCGCATCGCCCATGCCGCAGACCTGCCGACCCTGGACGAGGCGCTGAAATCGCTTGATGGGCAACCTGCGCAGCGCGCGCCGGCCCCGCAACCGCGCGCCGCTCCGGCCGAGGCCGGAAATGGAGCTCCGGCGGGCGTCACGACCCCGCCGGCCACACCGGCCGTCATGCCCTCGTCCTCGGGCGGCGCGCAGACCATGCGGCTGGTGGAGGCCGCGCCCGACCCTGTTTCCTTCGCCCCGCCGCAGGTGCAGCCGGAACCGGAGCCGGCGCAGCCTCAGCTTTCCATCAAATCCCTCAACGACATCGTAGCGATCGCCGATTCGCATCGCGACGGGCTGTTCAAGGCCTTGATAAAACGTTGCGTGCGGCCAGTGCGCATCGAGCCCGGTCATGTCGAGGTCAGTCTGACCGAAGATGCGCCGCGCACGCTGCTCAACGACCTCACCGTCAAGCTGAAGCAGTGGACGGGTCGGCACTGGGTGGTGTCATTGTCGAAGGACGAGGGCGGCCAGACGCTTTCCGAGACGGAATCGGAGCGCCGTGAGACCGCGCTGCTCGATGCCCGCAGCGATCCGGCCGTGGCGGCGATACTGGAGCGTTTCCCTGGCGCGAGGATCATCGACGTGCGCATTCCGGATGCCTTGCAGGTGGAAGGAGCAGACGACGACACGCTGCCGGAACCCGAAGCCGACGAAGACGATTGATTCCAAACAGCCGGCATGCCGTCGGCGTATGCGCCGGCGATGGCGCCAACCAAACTTGAGGATACAGCGATGAAGGATCTGCTCGGCCTGATGGGCAAAGCCAAGGAAATGCAGGCCAGGTTCCAGTCCATGCAGGAGGAGATCGCACAGCTCGAAGCCTCCGGCCAGGCCGGCGGCGGCATGGTCGCCGTCACCCTGAGCGGCAAGTTCGAGATGAAGGCGCTCAGGATCGATCCTTCCCTGCTGAAGGAGGACGAAGCCGAAATCCTGGAGGATCTGATCCTCGCCGCGCACAACGACGCCAAGGCCAAGGTCGAGCAGGTGATGCAGGAAAAGACGAAGGAACTGACGGCTGGTCTGCCGATACCGCCCGGCATGAAACTGCCGTTCTGATCGTTCGCCGCGGCGGGAGCGGAGCCAGATTCCGGTCCCGCCGCCGGCAAAACGAGGCGGTCGCCATCATTTTGCCCGAAACTGTCTCATCTTAGCCACGATCCGGGGACGTGGCGGCGACAGGAAGAGGGGACGATTGTTGATCGTCATGCGATGGAAGACGCCTGCGTTGCTGGGCGTCGCTGGATCCCTGATGCTGCTTGCCGGTTGCAGCCAGACCACGCAAAGCCTTGCTTTGCATGACAAGACGGAAACCTCGCCGTCGAAAACCTACAGCTACCGCTATACGCAAAAGGATCGCGAATGCCTGCAGCGCGCGATCTTCTTCGAGGCCAACCGCTCCAGCCGCGAAGGCATGGTCGGCGTCGGCACGGTGGTGATGAACCGTCTTAAATCCGGCAAGCATGGCGATACGATCTGCCAGGTCGTCGGCGCGCCGCGCCAGTTCGCCCCCGGCGTGCTGACCCGCAAGATGAACTCGAAAGCCCTGCCCGATGTGGTGGCGGCGGCCGACGCCGTGCTCAAGGGCGAGCGCCACCCGAAGATGAAGAACGCCATGTTCTTCCACACCGCGGGCCTCAAATTCAAATACAACAACATGCACTATGTGGCGGTGGCCGGCGGCAACGCCTTCTACGAAAAGCGCGGCCGCAATTTCGAGCCGCTTCCGCCGGATTCCGAATTCCGCGTCGCGGCGGCGACCCCCGAAGCCATCAATCCGCCTGCCGCGATCGCAGCGAAGAAGGAAGAGCCTGTCGCCGCCTCGGTGGCGGTCGCTTCGGTCGCGCCTGCGCCGCAGTCGCCCGGACCCGTTCCCGATACGGACGCCATCATGACAGCCTCGGTCGCCGGCGCGGCGCAGCCGGTGATGGCCTTCGAGCAGACCCCGCAGGACACAAGCGCCGTCGGCTCGCTCATCGCCAGCCAGTCGCGGCCTTCGCCAGCTTACTGACGCCGCGTCGTCGACGCACGTCTCCCGTTTTGCGCGGACATGCTTTAAAACCCGGCTATGTCCAAGCGAATCGCCGGCCCTGAAATCGAACGCCTGATCCAGCTTCTCGCCAAGGTGCCGGGGCTGGGGCCGCGCTCCGCGCGCCGTGCGGCGCTGCATCTCATAAAGAAAAAGGACCAGTTGCTTGGTCCGCTGGCCGCGGCCATGGGAGAGGCGCTGGACAAGGTGCGCGTCTGCTCCACCTGCGGCAATGTCGACACGTCCGACCCCTGCACCATCTGCGGCGATCCGCGCCGCGACCCGGCGACCCTGATCGTGGTCGAGGATGTTTCGGATCTCTGGGCGCTGGAACGCGCGTCGGCCATGAACGTGCGCTACCATGTGCTGGGCGGCACGCTCTCGCCGCTCGACGGCGTCGGCCCCGACCAGTTGAACATCCGCTCGCTGGTGGATCGGGTCACGGGGGGCGAGGTGAAGGAAGTCATCCTCGCCGTCAACGCCACGGTGGAAGGCCAGACCACCGCGCACTACCTCACCGACCAGCTTTCCGGTCTGGACGTGAAGGTGACGCGCCTCGCCCATGGCGTGCCGGTGGGCGGCGAACTGGATTATCTCGACGAAGGCACACTGACGGCGGCGCTGAGATCGAGGACGGTGTTTTGACCCGGAGGGGTACGCGATGAAGCATGGATTGGCCGCGCTCTGCGCCGGTGCGTTTGCGGTTCTTCTAGGCTTGGCGTCCGTGGCCGCCGCGCCGGTCGACGACCAGTTTCGCGCCTGGCTGGCGAACGATCTGTGGCCGGAGGCAAAAGCGAAGGGCGTTTCGAAGAAGACTTTTGACGCCGCCTTCTCCGGGGTTAAACCCAATCTCAAATTGCCCGATCTCGTCACGCCGGGCGAGCAGCCCAAAACGCCGAAGACACAGCATCAGGCCGAATTCGGAGCGCCCGGCGCTTACTTCGCCGAAAAGACGGTGGGCGGGGTGACCGCCGGCGGTCGTGCGCGGGCCGCCGCCCATGCCCGCACGCTGGCCGAGGTCGAGCGCCGTTTCGGCGTGCCGGGTCCGGTAGTGCTGGCGATCTGGGGCCGCGAATCCGGCTTCGGGGCTGCGCGCATGCCCTACGACGCCTTCGAGGTGCTGGGCACCAAGGCGTTCATGGCCACCCGCAAGGACATGTTCCGCAAGGAGGTGCTGGCGGCCCTCGCCATGGTCGAGCGCGGTGCGGTGAAGCGGGACGCGATGAAATCCTCATGGGCCGGCGCGCTCGGCCAGCCGCAATTCCTGCCCACTTCCTTCCTGGAACATGCGGTGGACATGGACGGCGACGGCCGCGCCGACATCTGGAACTCGACGCCGGATACGCTGGGCTCCATCGCCAATTATCTCGCCCATCACGGCTGGCGGAAGGGCCGCGACTGGGGCTTCGAGGTGGTGGCGCCGGACAATGTATCCTGCGCTCTGGAGGGGCCGGACATCGGCCGGCTAATCTCGCAATGGGCAGCAATGGGCGTCAGACGCGTCAGCGGCAAACCGTTCCCGGCTCATGAAGCGAACGCGGAAGGCTTCCTTTTGATGCCGGCCGGGCGCAATGGGCCGGCCTTCATCGTCACGCCAAATTTCTACGTCCTCAAGGACTACAATATGAGCGACCTCTACGCTCTGTTTATCGGCCATGCGGGAGATCGCATCGCCTACGGCGACAGGGGCTTCGCCGGGCGCTGGGGTTCGGTGGACAAGCTCTACCGCTCCGACATCGCCGGTTTGCAGCGGGCGCTGGAGAGCAAGGGTTATGATGTCGGCGGAGCTGACGGCCTGCCCGGCTTCAAGACGCGGCGCTCCATCGGCGACTGGCAGGCGAAGAACGGCCGCGCGCCCACCTGCTTTCCCGACGCCGGGCTGGTGCGCGCGCTGAAATAACCAGCGGTCGCCTTCAGCAAGGCGCTACGCGGCCTTTGCCAGTTCGCGATGCTGTTCAGCGAGAATCTCGAACGAGCGAACCCGCGCCGCATGATCGAAAACCTGCGCCGTCACCATCAGCTCGTCCGCCCCCGTGCGGCGGATGAAGGCGTCGAGCCCGAGACGTATTTTCTCGGGCGAACCGACGATGGCGCAGGAGAGCGCATTGTTGAGCACGACGTTTTCCTGTGCGCCGATCCGGGCGGTGTAATTCTCCTCCGGGCGTGGCAGCTTGCCCGGCCGCCCGCTGCGCAGATTGACGAAAGCCTGCTGGAGCGATGAGAACAGATAGCGGGCCTCGTCGTCGGTGGGCGCGGCGACGACATTGAGGCCAAGCATGACATGCGGCTTGTCGAGATGCGCCGACGGTTCGAAGCGCGAGCGGTAGAGCTCCAGCGCGCGCTCCATCTCGGCGGGCGCGAAGTGCGAGGCGAACGCGTAGGGCAGGCCGAGCATGGCCGCGAGTTGCGCGCCGTAAAGGCTGGAACCGAGGATCCAGACGGGCACACGCTCGCCTTCGCCCGGAACGGCGCGCACGCGCTGGCCTTCGGCTGCGGGCTCGAAATAGGCCATCAGCTCCACCACATCGCGCGGGAAATTGTCGACGGAGGCGTCGAGATTGCGGCGCAGCGCCTGTGCGGTCAGCATGTCGGTGCCGGGCGCCCGGCCAAGACCGAGATCGATGCGGCCAGGATGCAGCGCCGACAGCGTGCCGAACTGTTCGGCGATGATCAGAGGCGCATGATTGGGCAGCATGACGCCGCCCGCACCCACCCGGATCGAGCTGGTTCCGGCTGCCACATGGGCGATGACCACGGAAGTGGCGGCGCTGGCGATGCCCGCCATGTTGTGGTGCTCGGCCAGCCAGTAGCGCTTGTAGCCGAGCCGCTCGGCGTGGCGGGCGAGGTCCAGCGTGTTGGCGAGCGATTGCGCGACCGTGCCGCCCTCGGTGACGGGCGACAGGTCGAGGACGGAGAGTGAGGTCATATCGTGTTTCCGTGTCAGGTCCCGCCGGATATAGGGAGCGGGTCCGCACACCGCAAACGCTCCATGAACAAGTGTCGTCGCAGTGCAACATACCGGGATTTCATGGCAGGCATGCTGTTTTGGTGCTTGAAGTCTGGCGTTTGACCCGTATGTAAGGCACGCGAACCGATTTCAGGGAAGTAAAGTTGGCTATATACAGGGAAAAAGACATTTTCGAGCGGCGCAACGCCGCTAATGATGCAAAGAAGGCTCTTCTCGAGCGTTTCAAGCAGCGTCCGGCGGAAGACGATCCGCGCGTTCTGGCCCGCAAGGCCGAGCGCGAGGCGATTCTCGCCGCCCGCGCCGAGCGGGAGGCCGAGAAAGCCGTTCTGAAGCAGGCAAAGCTGGCTCGTGAAGCAGCCGAGCGCGCCGAAGCCGAACGCATCGCCGCCGAGCAGGCCCGCATCCGCGAGGCCGAGGAAGCCGAGCGCGTCGCCGCCGAACTGGCTGTCGAGGCCGAACGCAAGGCCAAGCGCGACGCCCGTTACGCGGCCCGCAAGGCCCGCGGCGGTCGTTTGCCGCCGGGCTTCTCCGGCCGCTGAACGCGATACAGTTGGAATCTTGAAAGGCCGGCCCCGAACGGGGACCGGCCTTTTGGGGTTTTTCCAGAAAAAGCCGCAAGCAGTTCTCCCTCTGGAATTGCGTGAAGGCAGGATGTGGATCGTTTCACCGTTTCCGTGAAACGATCCATAGCTTCTTTGTGATGTGAATCAGGCCGCCAGCTTGAGGCCGATGATGCCGCTGACGATCAGTGCAATGCAGCCGAGTCTTGCCGCGGTGGCCGGCTCGCCCAGCAGGAAAACGCCGAGCAGCGCGGTGCCAACCGTGCCGATGCCGGTCCAGACGGCATAACCCGTCCCGACCGGCAGGTGCTTGAGCGCAAAGCCCAGCAGCACCATGCTGATCACCATGGAAAGAACAGTCAGAACCGTCGGCAGCGGCTTCGAGAAGCCATCCGTGTATTTGAGGCCTATCGCCCAGCCCACCTCGAACAGACCGGCGATGAAAAGCAGGAACCAGCTCATGGAACGCTCCGTCATATGGCGGGTCGTCCCGGCCGGAAACAGGGATTTCAGGCCTCCAACCGGTCCTGAAACCATGGGGTCGTCCCCACCATCCGGGACATAAGGCGGGATCGGGACGGGATCAAGCGCCGCTATGGCATTGCAGCAATGCGGGGAACGCGGAGCGCGGAAATGTCCGGGCGTTCCGGCTCAGCTACGCTTGCTCCACAGCTCTTCGGGAGATCGGCCGCCGCCAGACCACGGGTTCCGACCCGTCTTTCGGCTCCCGGGAACGGGCGGCGGATTCCGGTAAAGGGCAGCTTCCGCCCGAAATCTCAAATGGTCCCGCCTATTCGGCTTCCTCGACAATCCGCAGCCGCAATTGCCCGGTCCTGGAAGCGGCCACGGGGCCGGCTTCATGGTCATCCTTGCCGGCAGCCGCTTCAGCGGCGGCGCCTCCAACTTCCAGCGCCTCGATCTTCTGGCCGCGCCGCGTCACCTTCGACGTGGAGACGAGAATGTCGTCGATGTCCTTCGACGCCTGTCCGAAATGCGTTTGCAGCTTGCGCACCCGCTCGTCCAGCCGGCCCACATCCTCCATCAGCCGGACCACCTCGCCCTGGATGACATGCGCCTGCTCGCGCATGCGGGCATCCTTGAGGATCGCCTGTATGACCTGGATCGACAGCATCAGAAGGGATGGGGAAACGATGACGATGCGCGAGCGGTGCGCGCGCTGCACCAGCGCTTCAAAATTTTCGTGGATTTCGGCGAAAACAGATTCAGACGGCACGAACATGAAGGCCGTGTCCTGCGTTTCCCCCCGCAGGAGGTATTTGCCGGCGATGTCGCGGATGTGAATTTCAACGTCGCGCCGGAAAGCCTGCGCCGCCGCTTTCTGCATCTCGCCCGTTTCGGCGGCGCGAATTGCGTTCCAGGCCTCCAGCGGGAATTTGGCGTCGATGACCAGCGAGGGCGCGTCGTTGGGCATTTTCACAAGGCAATCCGGCCGGTTGCCGTTGGACAGGGTGGCCTGGAATTCATAGGAGCCCATCGGCAGCCCGTCGGCGACGATCGCTTCCATGCGCGACTGGCCGAATGCGCCGCGCGTCTGCTTGTCGGAGAGGATCGCCTGAAGCTGCACCACCTGTCCGGCCAGCGCCTGTATGTTGTTCTGCGCGCTGTCGATGGTGGCCAGCCTCTCCTGCAATCTGGCGAGGTTCTCATGTGTGGCGCGGGTCTGCTCGCTGATGGTCTGGCCCAGCCGTCCGCTCATGGCGTCGAGGCGCTGGCCAAGCGATTGCGTCAGCTCCGCCTGCCGGGAGCCGAACACTTCGGCGATCGCGCCCATGCGACCCTGCATCTCGGCCTGACTGCGCATGATTTCGGCCATGCGCGTTTCCGCGTCGCGGGCGTTGTCGGCCGCTTCCGCCGCGGCTTCGGTACGAGCCTTCGATGCGCGCCACAGCGCGGCGATCATCGCTGCCAGAAGAATGGCGAAGAGAAGAACGACGAAAGTCAGCAATTGCCCGAGCGTGAACGTGCTTGCGCCGAGCCGCGCGATCGGCAGGGAAAAAGGACTTTGCAGGTCGTTCATCCACGCACCATAGCAGATTCGCCTTTCGCGACCAGATCAAAACGTGAACACGCGCCAACCTTCCCGGTTGACGGGGAACTGGCGAGGTCTTACGTGAGCGCAATGACCATCAAGCCGCTCATCATTCTTCCCGATCCCTTGCTGCGACAGGTGTCCAGACCGGTCGAGCGTGTCGACGAATCGCTGCGCAAGCTGGCCGACGACATGCTGGAGACGATGTACGACGCGCCGGGCATCGGCCTCGCTGCAATCCAGGTCGGCCTGCCGCTGCGGCTTCTGGTGATCGACCTCGCCAAGGAAGACGACGAGCCGGCTCCGCATGTTTTCGTCAACCCGGAAATCCTGCACAGCAGCGACGAGCGCTCCGTTTACGAAGAGGGCTGCCTGTCGATCCCGGAATATTACGCCGAGGTCGAGCGGCCCGCCTCCGTGCGGGTGAAATATGTCGATCGGGACGGAGAGGCGCGGGAAATGGCGGCGGAGGGGCTGATGGCGACCTGCCTCCAGCACGAGATCGATCATCTCAACGGCGTGCTGTTCATCGACCACATCTCCAAGCTGAAGCGCGATATCGTCATGCGCAAGTTCCGCAAGCTGGCCCGCGACAAGCCGGCCGGCCGTCTCGTCGGCTGAACCATGGCGTTGCGCGTCGTTTTCATGGGCACGCCGGATTTCTCCGTGCCCACCCTGCGCGCTATCGCCGAAGCGGGCCACGAGATCGTTGCGGTCTATACGCAGCCGCCGCGCGCGGCCGGGCGGCGCGGGCTGGAACTTACCCCTTCGCCGGTTCAGCGTGAGGCCGAAAGGCTGGGCATTGCGGTTTTCACACCGCTTTCGCTTAAGGGAACGGACGAGCAGGTGGCCTTGCGGGCGCTGAACGCCGATGTGGCGGTTGTCGTCGCCTATGGCCTGCTCCTGCCCCGCGCCATTCTCGATGCGCCCCGGCTTGGTTGTCTCAACGGCCATGCGTCGCTTCTGCCGCGCTGGCGCGGCGCGGCTCCCATCCAGCGCGCGATCATGGCCGGGGACACGGAAACCGGCGTCATGGTGATGCGCATGGAGGAAGGGCTGGACACCGGCCCGGTGGGGCTGGCCCACAGGATCGCCATCGGCGCGGACATGACCGCTGGTGAGTTGCACGACGCCCTGATGCCGGCTTGCGCCGGGCTGATGGTGGAAGCGCTGGCGAAGATGGAGGCGGGAACGCTGGCCTTTTCCCCGCAGCCGGAAGACGGGGCTCTCTACGCGAAAAAGATAGGCAAGGCGGAAACGCGGATTGACTGGAGCCGTCCCGCGCAGGAGGTGCACGATCACATACGCGGCCTGTCTCCGTTTCCGGGTAGCTGGTGCGAGTTCGGGACGGGCGGCAGGCCCGAACGCCTGAAGCTGCTGCGCTCGACGCTGACGGCAGGGGCGGGCGAGCCGGGCACAGTGCTCGACGATGCGCTCGCCGTCGCCTGCGGCGAGGGCGCGGTGCGGCTTATCGAAGTGCAGCGTGCGGGCGCGCGTCCTGTTTCCGCCGGCGAGTTTCTGCGCGGCGCGCGGCTCGTCCCCGGTGGGAAGCTCTCATGAGCACCATCCGTACAGTCCGGCCGGGCGATCGCGCAGCCATCCGCATGGTCGAGGCAAGCGCTTTTGGCCGTGACGACGAGGCCGATCTGGTCGATGCGCTGGTGGCCGCCGGCGATGCGGTGCTCGAACTGGTCGCAGAGCAGGACGGGCAGATCGTCGGCCATATTCTGTTCACCCGGCTTGGCGTGAGGGGTCATGCGCAAGACGCCAGCGCCGTCGCACTTGCGCCACTGGCTGTTCTGCCGCAATTCCAGAACGGCGGCATCGGCGGCGCGCTGATCAAAGAGGCGCACGGGCTTTTGCGGGGCCGGGGCGAAAGCCTTTCGGTGGTGCTGGGAGATCCCGCCTATTATGGCCGCTTCGGCTATCGTCATGACCGCGCCTCGCGGTTCGATAGTGTTTTCCAATGCAAGGAGCTGATGGCGCTGGCCTGGGGCGAAGCCCCGGTAGGCGGCCGGCTCGTCTATCCACCGGCCTTCGGCCCCGAAGCGTCCGCCTGAGCGCCGCCATGCCGCGCTACAGGATCGATCTCGAATATGACGGCGGGCCATATGCGGGCTGGCAGCGGCAGGCCGACCTGCCAACCGTCCAGCAGGCGGTTGAGGAGGCCATTTTCAGGCTAAGCGGCGAAACGGTTTCGATCCGCGGCGCGGGCCGCACCGATGCCGGTGTGCATGCGACTGCGCAGGTCGCCCATGTCGATCTTGTCAGGGAATGGCGTGGCGATACGGTGCGCGACGCGCTGAACGCCCATCTCCGGAAGGCGGGCGAACGCGTGGCGGTTCTCAAGGCGGCCAGGGTGAGCGCGGATTTTGACGCGCGCTTTTCGGCGGTCGGCAGGCATTACCTCTACCGGATTTCCAACCGTCGCGCACCGCCGGCGCTGGGCAAGGGCAAGGTTTGGTGGGTCCCCAAAACACTCGACGCCGGGGCCATGCACGAGGCCGCGCAGTTCCTCCTCGGCCGGCACGACTTCACCACCTTCCGCTCGGCGCAGTGTCAGGCCAGCAGCCCGATACGCACGCTTGACCGGCTTGACGTGACGCGTCTCGGCGACGAGATCGAAATCAGGGCTTCCGCCCGCTCCTTCCTGCACAATCAGGTGCGCTCCATGGTCGGCTCGCTGAAACGTGTGGGCGACGGCGCGTGGAGCGCCGCCGATCTCAAGGCGGCGCTGGAGGCGGCGGCGCGTGCCGCCTGCGGGCAGGTCGCGCCTCCCGACGGGCTCTATCTGATCGGGGTGGATTATCCGGCAGACTGAGGATTTATCCCGGAACCACGATCCCCAGCAGCGACTGCAGGGTGAACAACACGATCAGCGACGCCACGAACATGCCGGCGAACACCGCCGAGCCGATTGGCGCTCCCTTGCCGATGGCGGCATTGGTCATGCGCCATGTAAGCACCAGCGAGGCGATGAACAGGAGCAGGGAAACGAGGGTGGCGGCATCGGTCGCCGAGGGCAGGAACAGCCGGAGCAACGCCGGTGGCAAAAGCAGCCATGCGATGATTGCCGAGGCCCAGTTGCTCGCCACGACATAATGCACGAAGCGATTGGCGATGCCGGCATGTTGCGCCACCAGAGCCAGCCCCACAAGCGGCAGCACCCAGCTTCCGAGATCGACCAGCGCCAGCCGCGCCACCATTGAAAAGCGGCCGGACGCCGCCACGGGATCGCCAATCTCGTTGGCGACGCCGACCCAGCCGACGATCAGCGCAGGCGCCGCCACGATTATGGCCTGGAACGAGCTCCAGAAGCCTTCGGCGGAAAGGTCCAGCAGGCGAAAGCCATCCGGTTTGCCCATCATCAGCCGCCATGCGCCGGCAAGCGATGTCTGGATTTCGTCTGCCGACAGCATGATCTTCACTGCTCTCCGAACCAGTTGCCGATGAAGCGCCGGTAGATTTCGGTCAGCATTTCCAGATCGGTGAGCGCGACCCGCTCATCGACCATGTGCATTGTCCGGCCGACCAGCCCGAATTCGACCACCGGGCAATAATCCTTGATGAAACGCGCATCCGACGTGCCGCCTGACGTGGACAGGGCTGGACGGACGCCGGTCACCGCCTCGACCGAGCGCGAAAGCGTGCCGACCAGCTTCTCATCATGGGTGAGGAACACATGGCTTGGGCTCTCGCGCCAGGAAAGCTCGAACTCGACCGGCTCCGTGCGGCCCTTGCGATATTTGCGGCGGCGGCTGGCGGCGTCGAGGCGGTTGTGAATCTCTGCTTGCAGGCTTTCTGCCGACCATGTGTCGTTGAAGCGCACGTTGAAGGCGGCGGTTGCCCGCGCCGGGATGACGTTGGCGGCGGTGTTGCCGACATCGACGGAGGTTACTTCCAGATTCGTCGGCTGGAAGCGTTCGGTGCCGGCATCGAACGGCGGGCCGTGCAGGGCGTCGAGCAAGGTCATCAGGCCGCGCATCGGATTGTCGGCAAGATGCGGATAGGCGACATGACCCTGCCGCCCCAGAACGGTGACGGCGCCCGACAGGGAACCGCGCCGGCCTACCTTGATCATGTCGCCGAGCCTGTCCGGATTGGTCGGTTCGCCGAGCAGGCAGGCGTCCCAGCGCTCGCCCCTTGCGGTGGCCCATTCCAGCAGCTTGACGGAGCCGTTGACGGCCGGACCTTCCTCGTCGCCGGTGATCAGCAGCGAAACCGAACCCTTCGGGCCGCCGGTCGCCTCGACATGTCTTGCAAGGGCGGCCACGAAGCAGGCGATTCCGCCCTTCATGTCCACCGCCCCGCGGCCATACATCACGCCGTTGGCGATCTCGGCGGCGAAGGGCGGATGCGTCCACGCTTTCTCGTCGCCCACGGGCACCACGTCGGTATGGCCGGCGAACATCAGGTGCGGCCCTTCGGCGGAACGGCGGGCATAGAGATTTTCGACGTCTGCTGTTGCGTCTTGCGAAAACACCGGTCGCTCCACCGCGAAGCCGAGCGGTGCGAGCATCGCCTCCAGCGCCGTCAGCGCACCGCCTTCGGCGGGGGTGACGGACGGGCAGCGGATCAGGGCGGCGAGGTTGTCGGCGGGATCTGTCGGCAGTTTCATGTCACAGCGATAGTCCAAAGAATGCGCTCTGTCACCGGGAGCGCTGATTCTCAGCGCCGGTGGTTGGTCTGGTCGCCATGGCGGTTGGGCCCGGGAGTGCCGGGCATGAGAGCGAGGACGAAGATGGCCAGGAGATCCAGCAATATCGTCGGGATCGCCCAGCCTCCCGGAAGGTCGCAATCGTGCAGCCGCTTGATCGACAGCATGACGTTGCTCCACAACGACAGAATGATCGTCGCCAGCATGATCGTGGCCCAGGCCACGCTCGGCTCCCCCTCCGTCGAATAACGGACGAACTGATAGGCGGCGAAGAATCGGGCCATGTAGGAGAGGGCGCAGGCCATCGCGTAGACGCGGCGGTTGATGCGCCCGGATGCGCCGAAGAAGAGCCAGAGAAGATTCTGTGAGCTGTTCAAGGGTCAGTCCCTGAGCAGTTCGTTGATCGAGGTTTTCGAGCGGGTCTTTTCATCGACGCGCTTGACGATCACCGCGCAATAGAGGCCCGGACCCGGCTCGCCACCGGGCAACTGCTTGCCCGGCATGGCGCCGGCCACCACCACCGAATAGGGCGGCACCTCGCCGTAGAACACTTCACCTGTGGCGCGGTCGACGATCTTCGTCGACTTGCCGATGAACACGCCCATGCCGAGCACCGAGCCTTCGCGCACGATGCAGCCCTCAACCACCTCGGAGCGCGCGCCGATAAAGCAATTGTCCTCGATGATTGTGGGGCCGGCCTGCATCGGCTCCAGCACGCCGCCGATGCCGACCCCGCCCGACAGATGCACGTTCCTGCCGATCTGGGCGCAGGAGCCGACCGTCGCCCAGGTGTCGACCATGGTTCCGGCGTCGACATAGGCGCCGAGATTGACGAAGGACGGCATCAGCACCACGCCGGGCGCGATGTAGGCCGAGCGACGCACCACGCAATTGGGCACGGCGCGGAAGCCGGCCTTCTCGAAATCGACCGCGCCCCAGCCGTCGAACTTGGAGGGGACCTTGTCCCACCAGCCTGATTCGCCGGGCCCGCCCCTGATGATCTCCATCGGATTCAGCCGGAACGAGAGAAGCACCGCCTTCTTCAGCCACTGGTTCACATGCCAGGCGCCGTCGGCCTGTTTTTCGGCCACTCGCGCTTCGCCGCTGTCGAGCAATCTCAGCGATGTCTCCACGGCGTCGCGGATCTCGCCGCGTGTCGAGGTCGAAACCTGATCCCGCTGTTCGAACGCCTGGTCAATTGTCGTTTCGAGGTTTGCCAGATCGGGCTGCGGCATCTATTGCTCCTGCGCAAGCTTTGTGGGGCAGTTCTTAACGGGATGGAAAGCCGCGCGGACCCTATTTCAAGGGATGGTGAGGGTCAATCGCGGCCGTTCATTCCGGCTGCTGACAATTTGGGATATCGCATGATGAATCCGGAAGAAAAGACAGGCTGGACGCCTCTGCCGCATTCGGACGAGGACCTTGAGCGGATGCGAAGCGTGCCCGACACGCCCCAGACCCGCGCCGCAACCTATCGCCTTGCCTGGAACGACGAGGAGTTCATGACGAGGCGCGAGTTGCGCCCGGTGCGTCTCCAGCTCGAATTGCTGAAGCCGGAAATGACGCTGGCCGAGCGCGGCATCCGCTCCACGGTGATTCTGTTTGGCGGCGCCCGCCTGCCAGAGCCCGGCGGCGACGCCTGGGCGGCCAAGAACGAGACGCAGAAGCGCAACCTTGAACTCAACAGCGTCTATTATGACGAGGCGCGCAAGTTCGCCCGCCTTTGCTCGGAGCATTCCGCGGCCACCTATTATCGCGAATTCGTGGTGGTGACCGGTGGCGGACCGGGCGTCATGGAGGCGGGAAACCGCGGCGCCGACGATGTCGGCGCCCCCTCGATCGGCCTCAATATCGTGCTGCCCCACGAGCAGGCGCCCAACCCCTATGTGACGCCGGAGCTGTGCTTCAATTTCCACTATTTCGCCATCCGCAAGATGCACTTCGTCATGCGCGCCAAGGCGGTTGCGGTTTTTCCCGGCGGCTTCGGCACCATGGACGAGTTGTTCGAGACGCTGACGCTGATACAGACCGGCCGCATGGAGCGGGTTCCCGTCATCCTGTTCGGCAAGGAATTCTGGCGGCGCGCCGTCGATCTCGACTATCTGGCCGAGCAGGGCACGATCAGCCCCGGCGACCAGGATATCATCGATTTCGTCGATACGGCCGACGAGGCCTGGGAACTCGTCCGTAAATTCTACAGGCTCTGAGCGCTCACGCGGTTTCCCCGGCTTTGCCGGCCACGTCCCGGGGCTCTTCCTGCGCGATGTAGGGCCGGGGCCGGTGGACGAGCGTCACCAGCACGACCGATATGATCATCAAAAGGTACCAGGAACCGAGCTTTCCGGGGGAAACCGGCACCCATGCGCCGTGCTGGTCGGGATAGATCCATGCCCGCGACCATGTGCCGATGTTCTCGGCAATCCAGATGAAGAGCGACGTCAGCAGGAAGGCGACGAGCAGCGGCATTTTGTGCCGGAACCGGAAGACGCGGTAGTGCATGGTCGTGCGCCAGTACAGTGCGAACGTCGCCGCAAATAGCAGCCAGCGCATGTCCCACACGAAGTGGTGCGAGAAGAAGTTGACGTAGATCGCGCCGGCCAGAACGATGGTCGCCCACAATGGCGGATAGCGGTTCAGCCGGATGTCGAAGATGCGGTTGATGCGCGCCATGTACGAGCCGACCGCGGCGTACATGAACCCCGAAAACAGCGGCACCCCGCCGATGCGGAAAAGGTTCTCTTCCGGGTAGACCCATGAGCCGGCATGGGTCTTGAACACTTCCATCGCCGTGCCCACGACATGGAAGATGAGGATGACCCTGGCTTCCTCCCATGCCTCCAGCCTGAAGACGAGCATGGCAAGCTGGATGACAAGGGCGGCAAGGAACAGGAAATCGTAGCGGGCGATGAAGCCCGCGCCGCCTTCCGGCCACAGCCAGCGGGTGAGGATGATGAGGCCCAGCATCGCCCCGCCGAACAGGCATGCCCAGGCCTGCTTCAGCCCGAAGACCAGAAATTCGACCAGCGAGTCGACGACGCGATGTCGGGGCAGACTGGCGAGGAACCGGTGTGCGGCCTCGTCGATGCGCCGTTCCAGGCCGGTGAAATGCCTATCTGTCGGCAACTATTCTTTCCAGAAATCCGGCGAGATCGTCGGTCACGTAGTCGACGTCGTCCTCGTGGTCGGGGTCGCTCTCCCAGATTTCGGAGAAGGTCGGCTCGAAATTGTTGGGAACGATGAGAACCGTGGTCATGCCCATCTTTTTCGGTACCGCGAGATTGCGGGCGATATCCTCGAACATCACCGCATTCTCCCCGATAACCGAATGCAGGGCGGTGAACTTTTCGTAGGTCGCATGCGCAGGCTTCGGCGTCAGGTCCGCCGCGACGATGTCGAAGATATCGTCGAAATGGTCGAGGATGCCGAGCTGGCGCGCGGCGCGCTCGGCATGGGTGCGGTCGCCATTGGTGAAGATGAACCGTCGACCCGGAAGCTGGCGAATGGCCGCGCCCAGAACCGGGTCGGGCACCAGCCAGGAATAGTCGATGTCATGCACTTTCATGAGAAAATCGTCGGGATCGATGCCGTGGAGGTTCATCAAGCCGTTGAGTGTGGTGCCGTATTCGCGGTAAAGTTGCTTTTGCAATGCGCGCGCATCCTCACGCGACAGCGTCAGCAGTTCCGAGACATAGGCGGTCATGCGTACGTCGATCTGCGAAAACAGATTCGTATGGTGGGGGTAGAGCGTGTTGTCGAGGTCGAAAACCCAGTCGGTGACGTGGGCGAATCGGGAGGCGTCTGGAATCTGAGTCATGGCCGGCTTATCGCATGAAAATCTCGCTTTGGCTTCTCATTCATCGCCCGTTCAGGGACGCTCAGGTCCATAGCGGCCGGGCTGAAGTATTTCGTCGCCGGGAAACGCAAATTTCAGGTTTTGCGGCTTAGTGGGCGCGAATGGGGGTGGATATGACGCGTGTGATCTTCAAGGCGTTCTGGGTGGCGATCGCCTCGGCGGCGGGCTCCGTGCTGCTTGCCATGATGGTCCTGCCGTTCTTCGACGCCACCATCGGAGAGCTGGGCTTGCTCATGTGCATCGTATGCCCGCTCGTCATCGCATGGCCGGCAAGCGGCTACATGTTCTGGCAGAACGACAGGTTGCGGGCCACGCATAATGAGCTGTCACGCGCTCATGCGCAGCTTGCCGCCGCCCATCTGCGTTTGGCGGAAAAGGCGCGCCACGACGACATGACGGGAATGCTCAATCGCGAAAGCTTCCTCGGCGTGCTGGAGCGTTCGCGCCGCAAGACCGACTCGGGCGCGCTGCTCATCATCGACGCCGATCATTTCAAGTCGGTCAATGACCGGTTCGGCCATCTGGCGGGAGACGAGGCCTTGCTTCAGATCGTCGGCGCGCTGCGCGGTGGCGTGCGCTCCGGCGATGTGCTCGGCCGCATCGGCGGCGAGGAATTCGGGGCGTTCCTAGTTGGCGCGAACGAGAAAGAGGCCTTCCGCGTCGCCGAGCGTATCCGCCAGAAGGTGGAGATGATCCGTTTTCGGGTCGATGACGAGCGCATCCTGCCGCTGACGGTCTCGATCGGCGGCACCATATGCGAGCCGGGCGCGACCGTTTCGGAACTCATGCGCAGCGCCGACCGGCGGCTCTATGAGGCCAAGAATCGCGGCCGCAATCTGGTGATATTCGGCAACGACAAGAAGGACACGCAGGCGGCCTGAGCGGCCGCTCGCGTGTTTCATGGATGCTCAGGGAACGATCAGCGTTCCCGCGCCATGTTCGGTGAAGAGCTCAAGCAGCACCGAATGCGCGGTTTTGCCGTTGAGGATGACGACCCCTTCCACGCCGCGCTCGATCGCCTCGATGCAGGTCTCGACCTTCGGGATCATGCCGCCCGAAATGGTGCCGTCGGCAATGAGCTTGCGCGCCTGCGACACCGTGAGTTCGTCGATCAGCTTCTTGTCCTTGTCGAGCACGCCCGGGACATCCGTCAGGAACAGCAGGCGCGTGGCGTTCAGCGCCCCGGCGATCGCGCCGGCAAAAGTGTCGGCGTTGATATTGTAGGTGTGGCCGTCGCGACCGGGAGCCACCGGGGCGATGACCGGGATCACCTCGGAGCGCGCCAGCAGGTCGAGCAGGGTGCGGTCGACCTCCACCGGTTCGCCGACGAAGCCGAGGTCCAGAACGCGCTCGATGTTGGAATCCGGGTCCTTGACAGTCTTGCGGGCCTTCTGGGCGAAGACCATGTTGCCATCCTTGCCGCACAGGCCGATGGCCCATTCGCCCTCTGCGTTGATGAGCGCGACGATCTCCTTGTTGATGGAGCCGGCTAGCACCATCTCGACGATCTCGACCGTCTTCTGATCGGTGACGCGCAGGCCGCCCTCGAACTTGGATTCGATGCCCATGCGCTCCAGCATCGAACCGATCTGAGGACCGCCGCCATGCACGACGATGGGATTGACGCCTGACTGTTTGAGCAGCGCGATGTCGCGGGCGAAGGCGCGGCCGAGCTCGGTGTCGCCCATGGCATGGCCGCCATATTTCACGACCACCGTCTTGTTCTCGTAACGCTGCATGTAAGGCAGCGCTCTGGAGAGAAGCGCCGCCTGCATCTCGGCGCTGGCGTCCTGTTCCGTCATCGCTCAAATCCCGTAGCTGGAGAGGTCGGCGCGTCTTAGCCGGAAAGTGGGACGCGGGCAAATGTCCTGAACGGTTGCCCGCACCGTCTCACGCCGCCCGGCGGGCGGAACTGTCAGCTCCAGTTGAATTCGAGCGTTTCGCGGAAAGCGAAGCGCGCGATATGGGCTTCCACGACCTTGTTCAGTTCGGGCAGGCGGGCCGCGTCGTCCGCTTCGATGCGGATGTCGAGCTTGTCGGGTTGGACGGTCAACTCGATCACCTCCCCCTCTGCGAACTTGATGCGCCCCTGCTGCGGGTCGAAGTCCACCTCGAAACGGTGGGACCAGTGTTTGCACAGCTGTTGCAGATATCGGCTTCCGTTCCCGGTGGCTACGGTTGCTCTGGATATGGGCATGAAGGGCCTTTCTTCGTTCATGAACAGTCGGTTTCCCCAATAGATGCGTACGTAATCTTTTCCGGGGCGGCTTCAATCGAATTCGATAAAGATAACTATTGCCGTGCGGGCGTGATACGCACATCTTCCAGGTAACGGTCGGGAGCGTGCATGATCAGCGAGGAGCAATTGCTGACGTCGGTGTTCTGGGCGCAGGAATTGCCGCTCGCGGAGCAGGAGCGCGCCCGGCGCGGCATCACGCTGCGCACTGTCGAGGCGGGCGCCTATCTCATCCATCGCGGCGACCGCATCGACAACTGGATCGGCGTGGTCAGCGGTTTGCTGCGGCTGGGTTCCATCACCACCTCCGGCAAGGCGGTGACCTATGCCGGCCTGCCGCCGAGCTGCTGGTTCGGGGAGGGCTCGCTGCTCAAGGACGAGCCTCGCCAGTATGACGTGCTGGCCCTGAGGCGCACGCAGGTCGCCCTTCTCAACCGCGCGACGTTCCACTGGCTCTATGAGAACAGCGTCGCTTTCGACCGGTTGCTGGTGCGGCTCATCAATGAACGGCTCGGGCAGTTCATCGCGCAGGTCGAGCATGACCGCACGCTTGATTCGACCGGCAAGGTGGCGCGCAGCCTCGCGTCGCTGTTCAATCCGGTGATCAGCCCCTTCATGGGCTCGCATATCGACATCAGCCAGGAGGAGATCGGCCTGCTGGCGGGCGTGTCGCGGCCCGTCGCCAATCGCGTCCTGCAAGAGCTGGAAAAAGCCGGATTGCTGCGCAACGAAGGCGGCGGCGTGACGATCGTGGATCTGGAGAGATTGCGCCGCTACGGCGAATGATCCGTCGTCGGCGACGGGGCAGGCGCCCTGCGAATTCGCCTTATTGCCAATGGGCAAACACAACGCCGTAAGAATACATTCAACAAGCCTTCCTGTCTGTCAAGGCGGAAGTTGAAAAAGGACGGCCACCCCTGCAAGCTCCGTCCAGCAAGCCGGGATCAACACCGGTGTCAAATAAATCGGGAGGAGTCGCTTTGGCACCAGGGAGTGAGATGCCAATGCTCGATACGTTCGCCAAGCTCTTGTGCGAGCACGCTCGCGCGCGGGCTGACCGCCCCGCGATGCGGCACAAGGATCTGGGAATTTGGCGCACATGGACATGGCGCGAGATGGCCGAAACCATTCGCGCCTATGCGGCGGGCCTGCGCGACCTCGGCCTTGAGCGCGGCGCGACCGTCGCCGTGATCGGCGAGAACCGGCCGGCCATGTACTGGACCATCCTCGCCGCCCAATGGCTGGGGGCCATTCCGGTGCCGGTCTATGCCGACGCCGTCGCCGACGAGATGGCCTATGTGCTCGGCCATGCCGAGGTCGGCTTCGCCGTCGTGCAGGATCAGGAGCAGGTCGACAAGCTGCTGGCGATACAGGACCAGGCGCCGAAGCTGCGCACCGTGCTCTATGACGAGCCGCGTGGCCTGCGCGACTACGATCACACCCGCCTTCACGCCGTTGCCGACATCATCGAAAAGGGGCGGGAGCTGCTGGCGTCGGACCTGGCGGTCGCGGCCGCTATCGACGCCGAGCGCGACCGCGGTGATGGCGGCGACATCTCCATCATTCTCTACACCTCCGGCACCACTGGCCGTTCCAAGGGCGTGCTCCTGTCGGCCGGCCGCTCCATCGCGGCGGCGCGCGACACAGTGGAATTCGACAAGCTGACCGACCGCGACGAGGTGCTTGCCTATCTGCCGCTGGCATGGGTGGGCGACCACTATCTCAACTACGCGCAGTCGCTGGTGTCGGGTTTCTGCGTGGCCTGTCCCGAAAGCCGCGAGACGGTGGAGACGAACCTTCAGGAAATCGGGCCGACCTTCTATTTCGCCCCGCCGCGCGTGTTCGAGGCGCTGCTCACCCGCGTCACCATCCGCATGGAAGACGCCGGCGCGCTGAAGCGGCGCATGTTCAAATATTTCATCGGGCTGGCGCGCCGCTGGGGCGAGAAGATCCTCGACGGCGAAAAAGCGCCGCTCAGCGCGCGGCTCGGCTACGCCATTGGCGATCTGCTCGTCTATGCGCCGCTCAAGAACGTGCTCGGCTTCTCGCGCATCCGCGTCGCCTACACGGCCGGCGAGGCGATCGGGCCCGACCTGTTCTCCTTCTACCGCTCGCTTGGAATCAACCTGAAGCAGCTCTACGGCCAGACCGAGGCCTTCCTCTATGTCACCGCCCACCCGGACGGCCATATCAGGGTCGGCACGGTGGGGCCGGCGACGCCGAATGTCGAAATCCGCATCACCGAGGAGGGCGAGGTGCTCTACCGCTCGCCCGGCCAGTTCATCGGCTACTACAAGGACGAGGAGCGCACTGCCGAGACCGTCACGCCGGAGGGCTATGTGCGCACGGGCGACGCCGGGTTTTTCGATGAGGACGGCCACCTCACAATCATCGACCGCGCGAAGGATGTCGGCCGGCTGCGCTCGGGCGCGCTGTTTGCGCCGAAATATATAGAGAACAAGCTGAAGTTCTATCCCAACATCAAGGAAGTGGTGGCTTTCGGGCAGGACAGCGACTTCGTCACCTGCATGCTCAATATCGACCTGACGGCGGTCGGCAACTGGGCCGAGCGCAACAACATTCCCTACGCTTCCTATCAGGAACTGGCGCAGCGCCCCGAGGTCTACGCCATCTGCGCCGGGCATGTGGCCGAGGTGAACCGGGCGCTGGCGGCGGAGCCGCGCATGGCGGCGGCGCAGATCCGCCGCTTCCTCATCCTGCACAAGGAGCTCGACGCCGACGATGGCGAGATGACCCGCACCCAGAAGGTGCGGCGCGGTTTCATCGCCGAGCGCTACAAGCCGCTGGTCGACGCGCTCTACAACGGCGCGGAAGCAGCCGACATTTCGACAGAGGTGACCTTCGAGGACGGCCGCAAGGGCGTGATCTCGGCGCGGGTGAAGATCGCCGACGCCGAGACCAGTGAAGCTGCCGGACTGGAGGCGGCGGCATGAGCGGCGCTGGCGAAGCCAAGGGCGAAACCCTGCTCGCGGTGGACGGCGTGTCGCTCGCCTTCGGCGGCGTGAAGGCGATCACCAACGTCTCCTTCGACATCCGCAAGGGTGAAATCCGCGCCATCATCGGCCCCAACGGCGCGGGCAAGACCTCGATGCTCAACGTCGTCAACGGCTTTTACCATCCCCAGCAGGGCCAGATCACCTACAAGGGCCAGACCCGCTCGCGCATGCGCCCCTATCGGGCGGCGAGCCAGGGAATCGCGCGCACCTTCCAGAACGTGGCGCTGTTTCGCGGCATGACCACGCTGGACAACATCATGGTCGGCCGCACGCTCAGGATGCGCCGGGGCCTCTTCTGGCAGATGCTGCGCTACGGTCCCGCCATGCAGGAGGAGATCGCGCACCGGCGCGTGGTGGAGGACATCATCGATTTTCTCCAGATCGAGGCGATCCGCAAGACGGCGGTCGGCAAGCTGCCCTACGGCTTGCAGAAGCGGGTGGAGCTGGGCCGGGCGCTGGCTATGGAGCCGGAGCTGTTGCTGCTCGACGAGCCGATGGCCGGCATGAACATGGAGGAGAAGGAGGACATGTGCCGCTACATCCTCGATCTCAACCGTCACTTCGGCACCACCATCGCGCTGATCGAGCACGACATCGGCGTGGTCATGGACCTGTCCGACCGGGTGGTGGTGCTCGAATACGGACACAAGATCGCGGACGGAACGCCGGAGGAGGTGAAGGCGGATCCGAAGGTTATCGACGCCTATCTGGGCGTCGGGCACTGAAACAAGAGGATACGGCGCTCTAACGTCGATCAGGGAGGATCGATGCTCTACAACATCTTCATCGACCCGTTCGTGCAGATGGCGCAAATGCCCGATCTGCTGGTGCAGACCCTGTGGGAGGGGCTGGTCTCGGGCGTGCTCTACGCGCTGATCGCGCTGGGCTTCGTGCTGATCTTCAAGGCGTCCGGCGTCTTCAACTTCGCGCAGGGCATCATGGTGGTGTTTTCCGCGCTCACGCTGGTCGGCTTCTACGCGAAATTCTCCTCATGGGGCTTTTCGGGGCATGTGGCCGCCTTCCTCGCCCTGCTCCTTGCCGCCGGCGTCATGCTGGTGCTGGCCATGCTGGTCGAGCGGGTGGTGCTGCGCCCGCTGGTCAACCAGCCGGACATCATCCTGTTCATGGCCACCTTCGGCATTACCTATGTGTTGATCGGCTTCGGCGAGATCGTATTCGGCGGCGATCCGAAGCAGATGATCGCCAACGAACTGTTCCTGCCGAGCGGGGCGGTCGACATCGAGATGCTTGGCGGACTTGTCAGCCTCCAGAGGATCGACATCGCGGCCGCCGTCATCGCCTCGCTGATGATCGTGGGACTGGCGCTGTTCTTTCAGAAGACGCGCATCGGCCGCGCCCTCCGCGCCGTCGCCGACAGCCACAAGGCGGCCCTTTCGGTCGGCATCTCGCTCAACCAGATCTGGGTGATCGTGTGGTTCGCCGCCGGCCTCGTCGCGCTGGTGACGGGCATTATGTGGGGCGCACGTTCCGATGTCTCCTTCGCGCTGGAGATCGTGGCGCTGAAGGCCCTGCCGGTGCTGGTTCTGGGCGGCTTCACCTCGGTGCCCGGCGCCATCGTCGGCGGCCTCATCATCGGCATCGGGGAAAAGCTCGGCGAGTTCTACTGGGGGCCGCTGCTTGGCGGCGGCATCGAGAGCTGGCTCGCCTATGTGATCGCCCTGCTGTTCCTGCTCTACCGGCCGCAGGGCCTGTTCGGCGACAAGATAATCGAGCGGATCTGAGACGATGTTCTATCGTGAAACCGGCCAGTTCAAACAAAGCTACGCCGCTGACTCCGCGGTCTTTCCGATCCTCCAGGATCGCTACGGCCTCGCCGTCATAATGGCCATCGCCTTCGTCGCCATCCCGCTGTTCGGCAGCGAGTTCCTGCTAGCCTCGGTGATGATCCCGTTCCTGATCCTGTCGCTGGGAGCGATCGGACTGAACATCCTCGTCGGTTATACCGGGCTTCTGTCGCTCGGCACCGCCGGGTTCATGGGGGTTGGCGCCTATGCCGCCTACAAGCTCTCGACGCTCTTTCCGCAGGTCAACATTTTGGTGTGGATCCTGTGCTCGGGCTTCTTCGCGGCCGGCATCGGCGTGGTCTTCGGCCTGCCCTCGCTGCGCATCAAGGGCTTCTATCTGGCTGTCGCCACGCTTGCTGCGCAGTTCTTCCTGCAGTGGTGCTTCGTGCGCGTGGCCTGGCTCTACAACTACAATCCCTCCGGCGCCATCGAGGTGCCCGGCCGAACCCTGTTCGGCATCGCCATCACCGGGCCGATGGCTACCCCGGTCAACCGCTATTACGTGGTGCTGGGCGTCGTCGTCGTGATGACGCTGATCGCCTCCAACATCGTCCATGGCCGTATCGGGCGGACATGGATGGCGGTGCGCGACATGGACATCGCCGCGCAGCTCATGGGCATCCGCCTGCTGCCGGCCAAGCTGCTCGCCTTCGCCGTCTCGTCCTTCTATTGCGGCGTCGCGGGCGCGCTGATGGTGTTCCTGTGGCTGGGCGCGGCCGAACCGTCGGCTTTCGACATCAAACTGTCCTTCCTGCTGCTGTTCATGGTCATCATCGGCGGGCTGGGGTCGCTGGTCGGCAGCTTCATGGGCGCGGCGCTGATCCATATCCTGCCCATCTTCATCCGCGCCCTGCCGGAATCTCTGGGGCTGCCGGTCGCGGCGGCCACGGTGGAGCATCTGACCTATCTGATCGTCGGGGCGCTCATAATCTTCTTCCTCATCGTAGAGCCGCACGGTCTGGCCCGGCTTTGGCAAATCACGAAACAGAAGCTTCGCGTGTGGCCGTTCCCCTATTGAGGGCGGCTCGCGCGGTGGGAATGGAAACTGGAGGAGAACGAAATGTTGCTTAGAAAACTGGTATATGCGCTTTCGGCCGCGTCGATGCTGGCCATTCCGGCCATGACCACGGCACAGGCCGAGGAGTCCATCTATGTGCCCCTGTTCACGTATCGGACCGGCCCGTTCGCCGGCTCGGGCGCGCCCATTGCGGACGGCATGCATGACTATCTCACCATGCTCAACGAGCGCGATGGCGGCATCGGCGGCGTCAAGCTGGTGATCGAGGAGTGCGAGACAGGCTACGACACCAAGAAGGGCCTTGAATGCTACGAGGCGGTGAAGCCGAAGAAGCCGGTGATGGTCAATCCGTGGTCCACCGGCATCACCCTGCCGCTGATTCCAAAAGCTGCGGTCGACAAGATTCCGGTGCTGTCCATGGCCTATGGTCTCTCGGCCTCGGCCCGCGGCGACATCTTCCCGTGGATATTCAACCCGCCGGCCACCTATTGGGACGGTTTCACCCAGATCCTGAAATATATCGCCGAACAGGAAGGCGGCGGCATCGAGAAGCTGCAAGGCAAGAAGATCGGCTATATCTATCTCGACGCCAGTTTCGGACGCGAACCGCTGCCGCTGATCGAACAGCTTTCAAAGGAACTGGGCTTCGAGGCCAAGCTCTACCCGGTGGCCGCCGCCGACATGCAGAACCAGTCCTCGCAATGGCTGAGCGTGCGCCGCGACCGGCCCGACTACATGATCCTGTTCGGCTGGGGCGCGCTGAATTCCACCGCCGTCAAGGAGGCCGTGAAGACCAACTTCCCGATGGAGAAGTTCATCTCGATCTGGTGGCCGGGCGAGGATGACGCGCGTGGCGGCGGTGAGGGGGCCAAGGGCTTCAAGACCCTCAACTGGCACGCTGCCGGCGACGATTTCCCGCTGATCGAGGACATCAGGAAACATGTCGTCGACGCCGGCAAGAGCCAGGTGTCGGACAAGTCGAAGGTCGGCCAGGTCCTCTACAATCGCGGCGTTTACAACTCCATGCTGATCGCCGAGGCGATCCGCACCGCGCAGGAACTCACCGGCAACAAGGCGGTGACCGGCGAGGATGTGCGGCGCGGTCTGGAGAATCTCGATATTGACGAGGCGCGGCTGAAGGAGATCGGGCTGGAAGGCTTCACCTTGCCGGTCAAGCTCACCTGCGCCGATCATAACGGCCACTTCGCGACCTTCGTGCAGAGCTGGAACGGGGCCGCCTTCGAGAAGATTTCCGACTACATCACGCCGATGAGCGACAAGGTCGGGCCTCTGCTTGAGGAAGACGCCAGGGCCTATGCGGAGAAGAACGCGCCCTGGCCGGAGCGCGCCGAGGCTTGTGACGCACCGTAAGGTTCTCCATTGCAAGCTTCCCTCTCCCGTTCGCGGGGGAGGGACCACAATCCGGAGCTCGCTTGATGTCTGACCCTGCTTCCACCGATCACGCGTTGCACGCGCCTGAACCGGCGCGGCCGATCCTGTCGGTCAACAATATCGAGGTGATCTACGATCACGTCATCCTCGTGCTCAAGGGAGTGTCGCTGACCGTGCCGCAGGGCGGCATCGTCGCCATCCTCGGGGCCAACGGGGCCGGCAAGACCACCACGCTGAAGGCGATATCCAACCTGCTCCATTCCGAGCGCGGTGAGGTCACCAAGGGCTCGATCGAGTTCGACGCAGCGCGCGTCGACCGCCTCAGCCCCCACGAACTGGTGCGGCGCGGCTGCATTCAGGTGATGGAGGGCCGCCATTGCTTCGGCCATCTCAGCATCGAGGAGAACCTTCTGACAGGGGCCTTCACCCGCCGCGACGGCCGCGCCGCCATCCGCGACGATCTGGAGATGATCTACACCTATTTCCCGCGCCTGAAACAGCGGCGGACAGCGATGGCCGGCTACACCTCCGGCGGCGAGCAGCAGATGTGCGCCATAGGTCGCGCCATGATGAGCCGGCCCAAGATGATCCTGCTCGACGAGCCCTCCATGGGTCTCGCCCCACAGGTGGTCGACGAGATATTCGAGATCGTCAGGGACCTCAACACAAGGCAGGGCGTGTCCTTCCTGGTGGCGGAGCAGAACACCAACATGGCGCTGAAATACGCCACCTATGGCTACATCCTCGAGACCGGGCGCATCGTCATGGACGGCGCCGCCGAGGCGCTGCGCGACAATGAGGACGTCAAGGAATTCTACCTCGGCATTGGCGGGGAAGGCCGTAAATCGTTCCGCAACGTGAAGAGCTACAAGCGCCGCAAGCGCTGGCTGAGCTGAGAGCCGCCCGCCATCCCGGACGAAACCCCTCTACGGAAGCGATGTCATCCATGCCTGCACATTTCGATGCCGAGGAAATCCGGGCTCCCGAAATCCGGGAGAAAGCCCTGTTCGAGACGCTGCGCGCCCTGCTTGCCGGCGCGGCGGAGACGACGCCGGCCCTGAAGCGGCAACTTGACGGCGTTTCCATCGATGCGCTTGCGGATCGCGCCGCCCTGCAACAGGTGCCGGTGATCCGCAAGGGCGATCTCGTCGCCTTGCAGGCCAAGGCGCCGCCCTTCGCCGGTCTCACCTCGGTTGCGGCAGGCAAGATGAAGCGGTTGCTGGTTTCGCCCGGACCCATCTTCGACCCGGAAGGCCACGGCAAGGACTGGTGGGGCTCGGCGCGCGCCCTGTTCGCGGCGGGCATGCGCGAGCACGACATCGTCCACAACGCCTTCAGCTATCATCTGACGCCGGGCGGATACATCATGGAATCGGGCGCGCATGCGCTGGGCTGCGCGGTCATCCCGGCCGGCGTCGGCAACACCGAGCAGCAGATCGAGGCGATCGCGGCGCTCCGCCCGTCGGGCTATCTCGGCACGCCGGATTTCCTGAAAATCCTGCTGGACAGGCTGTCCGGGGCCGGCATCGACAATCCCATAAAGCGCGCCTTGGTTTCAGGTGCGGCCTTTCCGCCGTCTCTGCAACAGGAGGTGGCGGCGCGGGGCGTCGATGCCTATCAGGCCTACGCCAGCGCCGAACTCGGGGTCATCGCCTTTGAGACGCCGGCGCGTTCGGGACTGGTGGTCAATGAAGGCCTGATCGTGGAAATCGTGCGCCCCGGCGCTGATCAGGCTGTGCCCGAGGGCGAGGTCGGCGAGGTGGTGGTGACGCGTCTCAGCGCCGAATATCCGCTGTTGCGCTTCGGCACCGGCGACCTGTCGCGTATCGTGGCGGGGCGGAGCCCGTGCGGGCGCACCAACCAGCGGCTGGCCGGCTGGATGGGACGCGCCGATCAGCGCACCAAGGTCAAGGGCATGTTCGTCGATCCAGCCCAGATCGCGGCGATCGCGAAAAAATTTCCCGAACTCGGCCGGCTGCGCTTGGTGGTGACGCGCGCCGGAGAACAGGACCAGATGGTGTTGAAAGCGGAAGCGGTCTCGCCTGACAGCGATCTTTCGGGCGCTCTGGAACAGGCGTTGCAGGCCTCGACCAAGATGAAAGGCAGGGTGGAGATCGTTTCGCCGCACAGCCTGCCGAATGACGGCAAGGTCATCGCCGACGAGCGACCTGCGAGCTGAACGCTTGCCGGGAAGGGCGGAATCCGGCCTCGTCTGGGCTTGCATAGAGCAAGCGATGGCTCAGGCTCAATCTTGAGCTGATTTGTCCACTTGATTGATGTTCGTTCCTGTCGGATGTTCGGCCCGAACAGACTGATCATCTTGCTGCGCCCCTGTGCAGGCGTGGCGGTGGGAAGGGCGATTTCAGAAAAAGTGCGGAGCGGTTTTGCGCCCGGGATTGCCTGAAGTCGAAGAAAAGGAGCGTTTTCGCGGTTCAGGGAAACGGAAATGCTCCAGGCCGAACGCAGGACGCGACAAATGCCATCACCCGCTGCTGCCCACGCCGTCGCTGCGCGTACCTGCTTACATGGGGCGAGGGCGGTATGACCTTGCCGGACGAGAAGCTGAGCAAAGCGTCGCCGCCGGTCTCCGCGCCTGTGCGGGGGCTGTTCCTCGCGCTCGGGTTCTTCTTCGTGGCGCTGGGTTTTGTAGGTGCTTTCCTTCCGGTGCTGCCGACAACGCCGTTCCTTATCCTTGCCGCCGCCTGCTTCGCCAAATCGTCGCGCCGGCTGGAGCTCTGGCTCCTGGATCACCCGCGCTTCGGGCCTACATTGCGCGAATGGCGCTTGCGCGGCGCCATCCCCCGCAAGGCCAAGATGATGTCGCTGGCGGGCAGCAGCCTCGGCTTCCTGCTGTTCTGGCTGGGCAGCGATCCGGGGCCGCTGCTGATGGTGTCGGTCGCAGCGCTGATGCTTGTGGGTGTGGTCTACGTGTTTTCGCGCCCGTCCTGAGCGGACGTTCGATTGAGCAGGAGCTCTGCGCCGTCGAGCAGGAGGGCGAGTTTGCGCCGCCACCACTGCTCCGGGTCCTCTGAAAGCACTTTCGTTATCGCCTGTATCCGGGACGCAAGCGACGAACTGTCTTCGGGTCCCTCGTCCCCGGCTCGCGCCAGCGCGGCGCCGGCGCGGTCCATCCGCGCCATTCGCCGCCAGCTCGAAGCGGAATCGACGGTCATGTCCATGATGGAGTCGAGCACCAGAACCGCATCGGGTTGCGAGAATCCGAGAGCCTGCAATTGTGCCGTCGCCTCGGCAAAGCCACGGATCGCCGAGGGTGGCGTCGTGTCCAGGCTGCGCATCGCATCCGCCAGACCCGGATATCGCTGGTACAGGGACCAGACTGCGACGGCCAGCGTTTCCACATAGGGGCGCCAGTGCGTTGCGCCGTCGCGCCATTCGAGGCGCAGTATGGCAAGGTCCGCTGCGGCCAGAAGAAGGTCGCTTCGCTTGCGCACATGCCGATAGAGCGAAGAGTGGTCGACGCCGAGCCTTTCGGCGACCGCGACCATGGTCAGCTTGTGAAAGCCGACTTCGAGAGCGGCCTCAGCGATGGTCTTGTGCGAGATTCGCGGTGGCCGTCCGGGTTTTCCAGTCGGGGTGGCTATGCGCTGCCTCCTTTTCTGTCTCTGGATCGTAGTTCTTATACAGCAGCCGTTGCGGCAACGGCTGCTGCAGGTCGATCTTTTCCAACGCCGCCTGCAGGACCGGACCGGGCATGCAGGCATGCGGGCAAACCGACATGAGGTAATGTCCCGGTTCCCTCCGGCCTTGCATGTCTCACGCCAAAGTCGCGGCTCCCTTCATGGCGGGTCGACAATCATCCGGGGGGAGGGGTGGCAAGGTCAAGTCATGACTTTGAGAGGGGGCGTCATACCGAGGTTGCATCCGCTTTTCGGACGATCCTGATTTTCAAACCGGACGCTGAATCGCTGGTTGCGCTTTTGGATGGGGCTCATTGCTCCGGTGAGGGAGAAATGGAAGGATTGACGTTGCGTCATGTGAACAAAGCCGGTGCGATCGCAAATTATTCTACAAAATTAGTAGACAAGGCTTGAACCTCGAATGCCGGAGCCTTATCTGGGCTGCGTGTCGGGCGTTCTCCTCCCATTGCGCCCGATGCGTTCCCCTCTGGAAGGTTTCAACTTTCCATGCTTGGCCGGACCTTTTGGTCCGGCCTTTTTTCTTCCGTCCCCTCAAAAATAGAAAACGGCGCCGAAGCGCCGTTTCAAAAAGATCTGTCCTGATCCGGTCAGTTGCGGGCGTCGGAGAAGTGTCCGCACCAGTCGCTGGCCGTCACCACGGGCCACAGTCCTCGCGCGTTCGGGTCCGGCTGGGTGACAGGCGGGTTGAAGCGGCACAGGCCTGCATGCTCTGCAACCTTGGTGCTGTTGGCGATATGATCTTCGTAGTAGGCGCAGCTGTTGCACGAAACTGACTGGGACATCTCATTTTCCTTCTTGCAGATGCGGATTTAAAGTTGAGCCTTTAAATCCAAATTTAGAATGATTCTAAACTGTAACGTTGCTCGCGTGCAAGCGCTCTTTTCCCAGGTGCGACAAGAAAGACAGGCCGAACCTGCGTCAGCCTTCCGCACACGCCCCGTCTGCCGTTCTGCTTGTCGTATTTATGCGAGGCCAGGAGATTTCCCTGACAGCAAAATGCTATCGAAGTGCGGGCTTGGTTCTGTCGCAAACCTCGCTTGCCGTTTGCACATCACAGGCGCCCCTGCATGAGAGACTGATTCCGGCATCGCCATCGACTTGAGCCGAGCCTCGGCTGGAACCGGCGCTGGGTGAGAGCGTTGGAGCGAACAGGCGAGGCCGGGTGGCCCCGACGCACAATCAAGGCGTCCGGACGTTCTTGTGCGGCGGGATGGACGCGCAGAGCCCTAGCCGGCGCGCCTGCGGCCCTTTTTCGCGGGCCTCACGTAGATTTCCAGCTTGTGGCTGACGATATCGAAACCGTGCTGGCGAGCGATTTCTTCCTGCAGGCGCTCGATCTCATCGGAGCGGAATTCGATCACGTCGCCGGTCTCGATGTTGATGAAGTGATCGTGATGTTCCTGATCGGCGCTTTCGAAGCGCGCGCGGCCATCCCCGAAAGTATGCTTTTCCAGAACGCCTTTTTCTTCCAGCAGCGCCAGCGTGCGATAGATGGTGGCGATCGCGACCCCCGGGCTGATTTCGCTCACGCGCCGATGGAGCTCCACCGCGTCCGGATGATCCGACGAGTCGGCCAGCACCTGCATGATGACCTTGCGCGGTTCGGTCAGGCGAAGCCCGTGCTCTTTGCACAGGGTAGCGATGTCCTTGCTGAATTTCATGTCCGCTCTTCGCGCTGCCCTCACTCTGGCCTTGCGGCGCTCGTCATAGCCCTAACCCGGAAATGGAGTCGTTTCCAGTGACGGGAGGTTCAACGGGGTGAGATGCCCCAAAGAGAAAGGCCCCTTTTGAGGGGCCTTTCCGGATGCATTTTCCCTGGCGCGCTATTCCGCCGGCTTGGGTTTCTTTCGGAACAGTCCCGCAAGATTGTCCCACAACTCGATCTTCACGCCCTGGCGCTTCATGATCACCGCTTGCTGGAGGATCGAGAGCAGGTTGTTCCAGGCCCAGTAGATGACCAGACCTGCTGGGAAGCCGGCCATCATGAAGGTGAAGATGACGGGCATCCAGTTGAAGATCATGGCCTGCGTCGGGTCCGGCGGGGCCGGATTCATACGCATCTGCAGGAACATGGTCACGCCCATCAGGAGCGGCCAGATGCCGATATGAAGCATGGCCGGCACGTCGTAGGGCAACATGCCGAAGAGGTTGAACAGCGAGGTCGGATCGGGCGCCGCCAGATCGTGAACCCAGCCGAAGAACGGCGCATGCCGCATCTCGATGGTGATGTAGAGCACCTTGTAGAGCGCGAAGAAGACCGGAATCTGGATCAGAACCGGCCAGCAGCCGGCGATCGGATTGATCTTTTCGGTCTTGTAGAGCTCCATCATGGCCTGCTGCTGCTTCATCCGGTCGTCCGCGTATTTCTCGCGGATTTCCATCATCTTCGGCTGTACCTTCTTCATGTTGGCCATCGAGGCGTAGGACTTGTTGGCCAGAGGGAAGAAGATAAGCTTGACGACGACGGTGGTGGCGAGGATCGCCAGGCCAAAATTGCCGAGCATCTTGTAGAGCGTGTCGATCAGCCAGAACATCGGCTTGGTGATGAAGTGGAACCATCCCCAGTCGATGAGCAGATCGAAGCGGCGGATGCTGCGCTCCTTCTCGTAGGTGGTGATGGTTTCAACTTCCTTGGCGCCAGCGAAGACCAGCGATTCGACCGTGGCCGACTGGCCGGCGGTGACCGGAATGGCGTCGCTGAGGAAATCCGCCTGATAGCGGGGGCGACCGTCCTCGAAATAGGCGAAACGCGGCTGGAAAGGCTGTTTGGCGGTCGGCACAAGCGCCACCGCCCAGTACTTGTCGGTGATGCCCAGCCAGCCGTCGCTGGATTTGCCGGGCGTGTACTGCTTGTCGTCCTCCATCGCGGAGTATTTGTGCTCCTGCAATCCTTCCTCGCCGGTGACGCCGATCAGGCCTTCATGCAGAACGTAGATCGAGGCCGTCGTCGGCTTGTCGAAGCGCGTGACGCGGCCGTAGCTGAACAGGGTGATGTCGCCCGCCCCGCCATTTTCCACCGTGTCGGACACGGTGAACATGTAGTGTTGGTCAAGCGAATAGGTGCGCCGGAAGGTGACGCCCTTCTCGTTGGTGTAGGTGAGCGTGACCGGAGTGGCCGGGGTCAGCGTCGCATCGCCATCGACCTTCCATTCGGTCTGCGGGCCCGGCACCGTGCCCGTCGCCTCGCTGCCGACGAACCCGATCTCGGCGTAATAGCCGTTGGGCAAGGCCGCGGGGTTGAGCAGTTCGATCTCGGGTGAATTATTGTCGACTGTCTCGTGATAGTCCTTGAGCCGGAGGTCGTCGAGCCGCCCGCCGATGAGGTTGATCGAGCCCTCGACGCTCGGCGTGTCGATCTTCACACGCGGCGTTCCCGCCAACGCCTGCGCGCGGCTTGCCGGGACGGCGACGCCGTCAGGTCCGGCCGACCCGGGTATGGCGGCCTGTCCAGGTGCGGTCTGGCCGGGCGCCGGAAGCTCGTTGCTTTGCTGCGTCTGTTCCTGGCGCGCCTGCTCGACGCGGGCGGCTTCGCGCTGCGCCTCGATGCGGGGGTTCATGTAGAAGACCTGCCAGACCAACAGGATCAGCACCGACAGCGCAATGGTTATGAAGAAATTGCGATTGTTTTCCATCCTGAACCCTATCGTGATCCGCGGATCCGCCGGGAAAGCTCGACCTTGAGCTGGTCGAATGTGGCGCCGAGCACATCATGGCGTCCGACGATCACATAATCGTTGCCGGGCGTCATGTCATGTGCGGCATGGGTGCGCACGGCTTCTTTCAGCCGCCGCCTGACGCGATTGCGCACAACCGCGTTGCCGACTTTCCTGGTGACTGTATAGCCGACGCGCGGCGCCTTGTCGTCGCCGCGATCGAGCACTTCAACGAGGAAAAGCCGTCCGCGGCGTTTTTCACCACGCCGCACGGTCAGAAATTCCGCGCGTTTGAGAAGCCGTCCGGGCTGTGGTCCCGAAGGCTTGCCGGCGTCGGGCAACGAACTCGTTTCCGTCAGGCGCTCAGCCGCTTGCGACCACGATTGCGGCGGGCTGCGATGACGGCGCGGCCGCCATTGGTGGCCATGCGCGCACGAAAGCCGTGACGGCGCTTGCGAACGAGCTTGGAGGGTTGGTAGGTACGCTTCATTTATTTAATACCGCGGTGTGCGGCCCTTCTTGATTCTGCCATGGATACGACAGGAGCTGTGCCCGGCCAATGTGGCGTGGCCAAACCCGTGGCGCGACCGAAACCGCGCCGGGAGGGCAGGCCCGAGCGTGAGCGGCTTATATGGATTGAGGCCGGTGGAGTCAATTGGCGTGCGGGTTTCGCCTGCCCCGGTCAGCGCAGACAGAAAGAGTCTTTTCCTCTATCCTGCCCGTACACGCAAAAGACTATCATCGCCAGGAAAGCATGACGGAAAAGGTGCGGCAGGAGGATTTTCAGGAGCCCGCGGCGGCTGCGGTCCCCCTTGCGCGCGGTCTTTCCACCAAGCTCCTGCTGCTCACCATCATTTTTGTGCTTCTTGCCGAGACGTTCATTTTTCTGCCTTCGGTCGCCAGTTACCGCATAAGCTGGTTGCGCGACCGGCTGACGACGGCCGCCGCGGTGTCCATCGTGCTGGTGCAGGGCGACCCCGCCGCGCTGTCGCGCGAGGCGCAGGACGACGTCCTCATGGCCATCGGGGCCAGGGCGATCGCCATGACCGATGGCGGCGTCTCGCGCCTGTTGGTGGTGGCCGACATGCCTCCGGAAGTGGACAAGCACATCGACATGGCCAATGTGGGCATGTTCGGCGAGATTTTTGGCGCGCTCGACACGCTGCTCAATGGCGGCGACAGGATGCTGCGTGTTTATGGGCCGGCCGGAGAGGACGGGCGCGAATTCGAGCTCATAATGCCCGACAACGCCCTGCGCGCGGCCATGCTGACCTATGCCAGAAACGTCGCGCTGCTGTCGCTGCTCATCTCGATCTTCGCGGCCATGCTGGTTTATGCGGCCATGGACCGCATCATGGTGCGGCCAATGCGCAGGCTTGCCCATTCCATGCTGTCCTTCTCGCAGGCGCCGGAAGATCCGACCCGCATCATCAGCCCGGCCGCGCGCGCCGACGAGATCGGCTTTGCCGAACGCGAACTGTCCCACATGCAGGAAAGATTGCAGAAGATGCTGGCGGAACGCCGCCATCTCGCCGATCTTGGTCTGGCCGTTTCCAAGATCAATCACGACATGCGCAACATGCTGGCTTCCGCCCAGCTCATTTCGGATCGGCTCTCCACGTCGAAGGACCCGACCGTACAGTCCTTCGCGCCCCGGCTGCTTCGGGCGCTGGATCGCGCCGTCTCCTATTCGGAGGGTGTGCTGGCCTACGGTCGCACCCAGGAGCCGACGCCGGCGCGCCGGCTGGTGAGGCTTCATTCACTGGTCGAGGACCTGCGCGATATCGTCGGTGCGGACAGCGGCGTCGAATTCGTCAACGCCGTGCCGCCGGATTTCGAGATCGACGCCGACCCGGATCAGCTCTTCCGCGTGCTGACCAACCTGGTCCGGAATGCGGTGCAGGCGATGGCGTCAGAAACGGACAGGGCCAGCGTACGCCGGCTGACCGTTTCGGCGGAGCGGCAGGGGAGCGTATGCCGCATCGTCGTCAACGACACAGGCCCCGGCCTGCCGCCCAGAGCGCGCGAAAACCTGTTCTCGGCCTTCCGCGGCGCGGCGCGGCAGGGTGGCACCGGGCTTGGCCTGGCCATCGCGCAGGAACTGGTGCGCGCCCATGGCGGAACCTTGGAGCTTGTCGGCAGCGAGAGCGGCAACACCACTTTCGCCGTAACGATAGCGGATCGTCCGCTGCCCTTCGGGCAGGCGTTGGACGGCTTGCGCAGGCATGGCTGAAACCGGCTGGGCCCGACGTTCTGGGAGCAAGATTGAGAAAACTTCAAATGCCGGCTTGCATTTCGCAAAATCAGTCGCTAGTGAAGCGGCACGTTCGCGGCCGGCACCAGAAGCCGGACGCTGGCAGGGTCGATTGAATCGACCTGACGCGCGCCCGTAGCTCAGCTGGATAGAGCACCAGACTACGAATCTGGGGGTCAGAGGTTCGAATCCTTTCGGGCGCGCCATTTCAGTACAGAACTATGAACGCCGAACGCCGCCGTTTCTACGCTAGAAGCGGCGACCAGCGTTCGCAGCAATTCTGACTTCGATCCCATGATACGAACCTCGTCGTCGGCGACCTCGACACGTTGCGCCAGCGCGCGCAGGTGGTCGCGTCGGTAGCCGCCATCATCGAGTCGTATCCGTTCGCGGGCTTTGCGGGCGAAGCCCTTGAGCATATCGGGGCTGACGCCCTGATTGCC
>NZ_JBEPMN010000008.1:0-162470 GCF_040545755.1 Aquamicrobium ahrensii | reverse complement strand
TCAAACCGGAGGCATCTTGATGACCCCACGTTAAGGGGTCCCGTTTGGACGAAAATCACCCCTTAAACAGGGTCCTCATTCCATGAAAAATCACAGTCGAGGCCTGGCTTGAAGAGCGGCGTCGGGCTTCACGCGCCAAGGCTGTGAAGCCCGCGCCAGTTCCCGATGTGCAACTCCGCAAGACACGGCCTGTCAGGCATCAGGCTCGGGCGTAAGCAGGTCCATCCTCGGCGGATACAGGGTGGGCGAATATTTCTGGCCCGCGACCCAGGCATCCACGATGTTGGACCATTCCTGCATCATATGCCGGCGCTGATGCTCGTATTCGGCCTTGTTGTAGATGCCCCGTGACGACCGTCCATCCTCGTGCGCCAGGCATTTCTCGATCCAGTCGCTGTTGAAGCCGACCTCGTTCAACAAGGTCGAGCCGGTGCGCCGCAGATCGTGAACCGTAAAGGGCTCCAGCGGCAACCCTTCCTTCTTGGCCCGCTCCACAACCGCCACGGTGATCCGATTGAACGTCGCGCGCGACATCGGAGCGTCGGCGTCGTAGCGGGAAGGAAGGACGTATTTTGAATTCCCGGCGCAGGTCTTGAGGGCGATAAAAATGTCGAGCATTTGCTGCGACAGATAGACGTTATGAGGTTTCGATCGCTTCATCCGCTCTTTCGGAATCGACCAGACGGCGTTCTCGAAATCAACCTCGTCCCAGACCGCATCCTGCAATTCACTCTTTCGCACCATCGACAGCAGGAACAGTTTCATCCCGAGCCGGATCGTGGGCAAGGTCGCCACGTGCTCGAGCTGGGTGAGCATGATGCGTATCTCGGAGGGAGATAGAGATCGGTCCCTCGCTACGAAGGTTGCGATCGAAGACGGACCAACTTCGTCGGCCGGGTTAGAAACCTTCTCGCCGTGCAAAATCGCGAAAGCAAAGATCAGCTTCACGATATCCCGCACATGGAGCGCGGTCGCGGGCGCGCCGCGTGCCTTCACCTTCTCACACATTGCGCGCAGGTCTTCCGGCAGTATCTCGTTCAGAAGCCGGTTCCGAAAGGTTGGCAATATATCGCGCTCAAAAACCGTGCGGCGCATGGCCCGGGTGCTATCGGCCATTCGCGCATCTTGTAGCCAGCGCTCGCCAAATTCGCCGAAGCTCTTGGCTTCCTTGATACGCCGCTTCTCGCGCCGCTTTTCGAGGGCGGGCGAGATGCCATCCTGTATCATCAGCTTGGCTTCGATCAGCTTCTCTCTCGCGCGCGCCAGCGAAATGCCAGTTCGTCCGTATCTGCCAATGATCACCGTCTCCCGACGCCCGTTCAAACGGTAGTCGAAACGGAAGGTCAACGCACCGGTCGGCGAGACCAATAGGTACATCCCGTCCCGGTCCGTCACCTTGTACATTTTGTCACGTGGTCTCAATGCCTTAATGGCTGCGTCCGTGAGCATTTTTCCCTCCAAAACGAGATCAAAAGAGGAGAAGCCACCCAAAAAGTACGTCAGCCATTCTTGACCCAACTTCTGGGAATTTTTATCAGCATTTCCAATGTGTTATGGTCAAAAAAAAGTCCGTCAGCGGCTTTCATTCCCCTGACGGTACTTTCAAAAGATCAATTGAGCAAGTTAACAGGAACCGCCGAAAAGTCCGTCATCTGTAACGCATACCCCGCGATAGATGTCGAACCATTCAGAACGATTTATCATTTTATATCATTGACTTACAGAAAGTTATAGCGTATGTTTGGATACTGTCAGGATGGGCCTGAATCATTCCCACTCAATGGTGCCGGGGGGCTTCGAGGTCACGTCGTAGACGACCCGGTTGATGCCGCGCACCTCGTTGATGATCCGGGTGGCAGTGTCGCCAAGGAAGCTCATGTCGTAGTGGTAGAAGTCGGCGGTCATGCCGTCGACCGAAGTCACGGCGCGAAGCGCGCAGACAAATTCGTAGGTGCGCCCGTCGCCCATCACACCCACGGTCTGGACCGGCAGCAACACGGCGAAGGCCTGCCAGATGGCATCGTAGAGACCGGCCTTGCGGATTTCGTCCAGATAGATGGCGTCGGCCTCGCGCAGGATCTCCAGCTTCTCGCGGGTCACGCCGCCGGGGCAGCGGATGGCGAGGCCCGGGCCGGGGAAGGGATGGCGGCCGATGAAGCTTTCCGGCAGGCCGAGTTCCTTGCCGAGCACCCGCACCTCGTCCTTGAACAGTTCGCGCAACGGCTCGACCAGTTGCATGTTCATACGCTCGGGCAGGCCGCCGACATTGTGATGCGACTTGATGGTGACGGAAGGCCCGCCGGTGAAGGAAACGCTTTCGATGACGTCCGGATAAAGCGTGCCCTGCGCGAGGAAATCAGCACCGCCAAGCTTCTTCGCTTCTTCCTCGAACACCTCGATGAACAGGCGGCCGATGGTCTTGCGCTTGGTCTCCGGGTCGCTCTCGCCTTCCAGCGCCGAGATGAAGCGATCGGCGGCATCGACGAGGATCAGCGGCAGATTGTAGTGCTGGCGGAACATGGCCACCACGTCGGCTGCCTCGTTCTTGCGCATCAGGCCATGGTCGACGAGGATACAGGTGAGTTGGTCGCCCACCGCCTCATGGACCAGCAACGCGGCCACGGAGGAATCGACGCCACCAGACAGCGCGCAGATCACCTTCTTGTCGCCGACCTGTTTGCGGATCGCCTCGACCGCCTGCTGGCGATAGGCGGACATGGTCCATTCGCCCTTCACGCCCACGATGTTGCGCACGAAATTGGAGAGCAGGCGCGCGCCGTCCGGCGTGTGCACCACCTCGGGGTGGAACTGCACGGCGTAGAAGCGGCGCTTCTCGTCGGCGATGGCCGCGAACGGCGCGCCGCGCGATGTGCCGACCACTTGGAAGCCTTCGGGCAGGCCGGTGACGCGGTCGCCATGGCTCATCCACACCTGATGGCGGGTGCCCCTGGCCCAGACGCCGTCGAACAGCGCGCAGTCGGACTCGATCTCAAGGAAGGCCCGGCCGAACTCGCGCTCATGGCCGGCCTCGACCTGACCGCCGAGCTGCGCGCACATGGTCTGCTCGCCATAGCAGATGCCGAGCACAGGAATGCCGGTCTCGAACACGCGCTGCGGGGCGCGGGGGCTGCCGATGTCAACGGCCGAATGCGGGCTGCCGGAAAGGATGACGCCCTTCGGCCTGACACGGTCGAAGGCTTCCGCCGCGGACTGGAAGGGCACGATCTCGCAATAGGCGCCGGCCTCGCGCACGCGCCTCGCGATGAGCTGCGTGACCTGGCTGCCGAAATCGATGATGAGAATGGTGTCGGAGTGGTTCGTCGTCATGTCGGGCCTTTAAAGAAGAACGTCTGCAGACGCAATGATTTTGATGTCGCGGTTCGCCGCGGCTGCGGAACGTTATCCGAAAGGCATGGAACCGTCGCGCAGCGCGCGTTCCAGCGCCTCGACCGCACGGGCCAGCTTTTCATCGACGATGTGGAGGCAGACGGTCCAGTCGTCGACATGCTTCAGATCCGCCGCGCCATCGGAAATGCCGCGCAGGGCCACGAGCGGCAGTTCGAACAGCTGGCAGGCGCGCAGGCAGGCAAAGGTCTCCATATCCACCATGTCCTCGGCGATAGCCTCATAGGCCGCTCCTGAAACGATGGAAGCGCCCGTGGAGAGCGTCGCTTCCTTCACGCCCTTTATGCGCAAGGGCAGGGGCAAGGCGGCGGGCAGGGCGAGGAAAGGCGTCACGCCTCTGGCGAAGCCGAGCGGCGAAGCGTCCATATCGCGATAGGATACCGAGACGGCCTGATAAACCTCCGTCTGCTCCAGCTTTCGCGACCCCGCGGAACCCAGCGAAACGACGAGCTCGGGCAGGATGCCCGATGCCGCGCGCCGCGCCAGGTCCGCCCCGAGCCGCACGCCTGCCTCGACAGGGCCGACGCCGGTCATGAACGGCCTGAACAGTTTCTTGAGCGCCGGCCCGTATTCCGGCTCGGCGGCCATGACGAACAGCACCCGCCGGCCTGCGATCAATTCCTGCATCAGCCCTCGATCCCGTCTCGCCCGGCCACCGTCATCATGGTGCCGGTCATGGTGGCGATCAGCCGCGCCTCGCCGTCGGCGCCAAAGGCATAGGCCTGACCATCGGCCACGGTAATGGTTCGACCAGGCTTGGTGACGGAGCCGCGAAACAGGAAACGCTCGCCCTTGCCGGGCGCGAGCAGGTTCACCTTGAATTCGATGGTCAGCACGCCCGTGCTTTCCGGCATCAGCGAATAGGCGGCATAGCCGCAGGCTGAATCCAGCGCGGTGGAAATGACGCCGGCGTGAAGGAAGCCATGCTGCTGGGCGAGCCGCGCATCGTAGGGCATCTCGATCTCGACGATGCCGGGCGTCACCAGCGTCAGTTCCGCGCCGATGGTGGCCATCGCCTGCTGGCGCGCAAAAGATGCACGCACGCGCTCTTCATAGTCGGGGGGCGGCACGATCTTGGCTCCCATAGCCAATGTCTCCGTTGGGCTGGCTGCTTATCGCAAAGCCTTCAGCGGCAGGCAATCGGACAAAATGCGGCTAAGGAACGGACGTCGGAGCGCCCGCCGCTCCAACAGCGCCGTCGCCCGTTCAGAGACCGAGCTCGGCGCGCAACTGCTCGGCGGAGTTGACGACGATGGCGCCGGAGGGTCCCTCCGTGGGGCGCTCCGGCCAGAAGATGGTGCGCATGCCGGCCGCGAGACCGGCCCTAGCCCCGGTCCAGCTGTCCTCGACGGCCACGGCCTCGCCGGGATCGACGCCAGCAAGATAGGCTGCGCGCAGGAACGGCTCCGCAGCGGGCTTCGGATCGATGACGTCGTTGCGGCTGACGCTGCGCATGCCCGGATGGGACAGGCCGACGGCCCGTAGATTGACGTCCACCACCAGCCGGTCGGAGTTCGACACCACCGCCTGGTGGATGCCCCTGCCGCGCAATTCACCATAGATCTCCAACGCGCCGCGCCGCGGCGCCAGCTCTGCGACCAGCGGCATGTAGTGGCCGTATTTGTGCAGGATCCACTCATCGAAGGGGAGCGAGAGCCCTTGCTCGGCGCGCAGCATCTCGTAGAGCGGCCCGGCGGCGATGCCGATCGCCCGCTCCTGCAAATCGTCGGGCGGCTCGATGCCGAGTTCACGCAACGCCGCTTCCAGCGCGGCGTGATGCAGTGGCTCGCTGTCGACCAGCGTGCCGTCCATGTCCCAGAAAACCGCCTTTTGCCGCATGCGTGATCTCCTTTCGGCTTCTGCCGGAACAATTGGACAGATGCGCGCGCCTGACAAGACCATACCGGCAGGCTCGCTCCCGACTGTCCGATATCCGGCTGGATCAATCGACATGATCTGCAAGCCTCTTGCCTTGTCGCGGGCTTGCAGGCAAAAGACGACGTGTTTTCCGGAACATTCTTTCCGGAACTCTCGTGCGGCTTCCGGACATGCTTCCGACGCGCCGCGATCGGAAAGAACACCAATGTCTGCCATCGAAGCCGATGCACGCGCATCCGGACATCTCTGGCGCGAGGAAATCAGGGCGACGCTGGCGCTCGCCTGGCCGCTGGTTCTCACCAACCTCGCCCAGACGGCGATGACCGCCACCGACGTCATGATCCTCGGCCGGGTGGGACCGGCGACGCTGGCCGCCAGCGCGCTCGGCGCCAATCTCTATTTCGCACCGCTCATCTTCGGTCTGGGCCTGATGCTGGCGACCGTGCCGATGATGGCGCGTGAGGTGGGTCGCCGCCGCAATTCGGTGCGCGATCTGCGCCGCACCGTGCGCCAGGGCCTGTGGGTGGCCGTGCTGGTGGCGCTGCCGATCTGGGCGCTTTTGTGGAACGGCGAGCGCATCCTGCTGGCCATGGGACAGGAACCGGCGCTGGCGCGCGACGCCGGACACTATCTGCGCACCCTGCAATGGGGACTGCTGCCGTTTTTCCTCTATGTGGTGCTGCGGTCCTTTATCGCCACGCTGGAGCGGCCGGGCTGGGCCACGGTGGCGGCCTTCATCGGCGTCACCGTCAATCTTGTCGGCAACCTGGTGCTGGTGTTCGGTCATCTCGGCTTCCCGCGCATGGGCATCGTCGGCTCCGGCCTCGCCACCAGCATCGCCAACTTCTCCATGTTCCTCGGCATGGTGCTGGTGGTGACGCTGGACCGCCGTTTCCGCCGCTATCGGCTTTTCGGCCGATTCTGGCGCGCCGACTGGCAGCGCCTGCGCCAGCTTCTGTGGCTTGGCATGCCGATCGCGGCGATGATGGCTTTCGAGACGACGCTCTTCAACGCCGCCGCGCTCATGATGGGCCTGATCGGCGCTTCGTCGCTCGCCGCCTATGCGGTGGTGATCCAGCTTTGCTCGGTCTCCTTCATGATCCCGCTCGGCATCAACCAGGCGGCCACCGTGCGCGTCGGCATCGCCTATGGCGCGCATGACCCGGAAGCGATCGCACGGGCGGGCTGGACGTCCTTCGCCATGGGCGTCGGCTTCATGGCCCTGTCGGCGCTGGTGATGATGACGCTGCCGCGCACGCTGCTCGGCGCCTTCATCGACGTGGACAGCCCGGCGAACGCCGAGGTGGTGAAGCTGGCGATCGGCTTCCTCGCCGTGGCGGCGCTGTTCCAGATCGTCGACGGCGCGCAGGCGGTGGCGGCCGGCATGCTGCGCGGGCTGCAGGACACCACCATACCGATGATCTATGCCGCATTCGGCTATTGGGGCATCGGCCTGCCGCTCGGCATCGCGCTCGCTTTCCATTTCGGCTTCGATGGCGTGGGCGTCTGGATCGGCCTTTCGGCGGGTCTGGCCGTTGTCGCCGTGCTGCTTCTGACGCGCTGGCTGCGGCGTCGCCGGCTGCCGGCTTTCCGCGCCATGCCGTGACGCCATATTTCGGCTGCACATTCAAAGCGTGCAGCGCGGTGCAAAAATAGGTGCTAAGAGACGCGGCGCGGCATCTTTTCATCCGGAAGCGAAGGCAAGCTTCAAGCACATGACCAAAACCGATATTGCGCGGCGCGTCTATAACCATACCTGGAAGCTTGACCCGATCGTCCGCAGCCTGCTCGACACGGATTTCTACAAGCTGCTGATGTTGCAGATGATCTGGGGCATGTACCCCAAGGTCGACGCCACCTTCACGCTGATCAACCGGACCACCTCGGTGCGGCTGGCCGACGAAATCGACGAAGGGGCGCTGCGCGAACAACTGGACCATGCCCGCACGCTGCGCTTTTCCAAGAAGGAGATGATCTGGCTGGGCGGCAACACGTTCTACGGCCGCAAGCAGATTTTCGAGCCGGAATTCCTCGCCTGGCTGGAGGATTTCCAGCTTCCCGACTACCATCTGGAAAAGCGCGACGGCCAGTACGAACTGACCTTCGCCGGCCCATGGATGTACACCACGCTGTGGGAAATCCCGGTGCTGGCCATCATCAACGAGCTGCGCTCGCGCGCGGCGCTGCGCGAATACGGCCCCTTTGCGCTCGATGTGCTTTATGCCCGCGCCAAGGCCAAGATGTGGGCCAAGACCGAGCTGCTGAAGCAGCTTCCCGACATCAACATCTCCGATTTCGGCACCCGCCGCCGCCATTCCTTCCTGTGGCAACGCTGGTGCGTGGAAGCGCTGAAGGAAGGCATCGGCAAGTCCTTCACCGGCACCTCCAACGTCAAACTCGCCATGGACACCGACCTTGAGGCCGTGGGCACCAACGCGCACGAACTGCCGATGGTGCTGGCGGCGCTGGCCGGGGACGAGGCGGAGCTCAGGCAGGCCCCCTATCGGGTGCTGAAGGACTGGCAGCGCTACTATGGCGGCAATCTCCTGATCGTGCTGCCCGACGCCTTCGGCACCGCCGCTTTCCTGCGCGACGCGCCCGACTGGGTGGCCGACTGGTCCGGCTTCCGCCCGGACAGCGCCCCGCCCATCGAGGGCGGCGAGCGCATCATTTCGTGGTGGCGCGAGAAGGGTAAGGACCCGCGCCAGAAGATGCTCATCTTCTCCGACGGGCTGGAGGCCGAAACCATCGTCGAGACGTACAGGCATTTCCATGGCAGGGTGCGCATGGCCTTTGGCTGGGGCACCAACCTGACCAATGATTTCGAGGGCTGCGCGCCGGTCCCGACCACCCGGCTGAACCCGATCTCGCTTGTCTGCAAGGTGACGGAGGCCAATGGCCGGCCCGCCGTGAAGCTCTCCGACAATCCCGCCAAGGCCACCGGCGACGAGACCGAGATCCGCCGCTACATACGCATCTTCGGCAATGAGGAACGCGTCGAGCAGTTCGTGAAAGTCTGACCCCGCCCGATGCGCGCGAGGACAGGAAACGCATTCGCACTGGGCGCATTTCTGGCGGCCACCTTGCCGTCGCAAGCGCTCGCCCATGCATCGGATCGCGGCCACGTCCTGCTGTTGCCGACCGGCTATTATTCGCTCGGCGGCGCGCTTGCGGTGGCGGCTTCCTTTCTCGTGCTGGCCCTGGCGCCGCCGCGTCTTGTCGGTCAGATCTGGTCGAAGCGGCTGACGCTGTTCCCGCTCGGCGAGGAGATGCGGACGGTGACGAGCCTTCTGTCCTTCGCCGGCTTCGCCCTGCTGATCGCCGCCGGCTTCTGGGGCAGCCGCGATCCGCTCTCCAATCCGCTACCGCTGACCATATGGACGCTGCTGTGGGTCGGATTGACGCTGGCGCAGGGTCTGATTGGCGACATATGGGCGTGGCTCAACCCCTGGTACGGTCCTTGCCAGTTGGTCGGACGGTTGGCCGGACGGCTGGGCGTCGCCCCCAAAAAGATCGCCTTGCCCGAGCGGATCGGCCTGTGGCCGGCGGTGATATTGCTGTTCGCCTTCACTTGGTTCGAGCTGGTCTATCCGGCCCCCGACGACCCCGAAAAGCTGGCGCGGGCCGCCGGCGTCTACTGGCTGTTGAGTTTCCTGGCCATGCTCGCGTTCGGTCATGAGGAATGGAGCAGGCGCGGCGAGTTCCTCACCGTCTTCTTCCGCCTGCTCTCGCGCTTCGCGATTCTGGGCAGAGACGGCGAGGGCCGGCTGGCGCTGTGCTGGCCGGGCGCAAAGCTACTGGAGATCGAGCCCCTGCCGAAAAGCGGCGTGGCCTTCGTGCTGCTGGCGCTGTCGGGAGTGTCCTTCGACGGCTTGACGCATACTTTCTTCTGGCTCGGACTGATCGGCGTCAATCCGCTCGATTTTCCGGGCCGCACCGCGGTGATGTCATCCAGCACCATCGGTCTGCTGCTCAGTTTCGCGCTGCTTGGCGTCGCCTTCATGCTGGCGGTGCGCCTTGGCGACAGCATCGCCGGCTCCGCCCGCGCGCATGAAAGCGCCGGCCTGCTGGTCTGGTCGATCATACCCATCGCGCTCGCCTATCATCTGGCGCACTATCTCGCCTCGCTGCTGGTCGACAGCCAGTATGCGCTGGTTGCGCTGTCCGATCCCTTCGCTCGCGGCTGGAATCTGTTGGGCACGGCCCATATGCATGTCGAGGCCGCCATCACGGCGGGAGCGGGGGCGGCCTGGGTGCTCTGGAACATTCAGGCGGGCGGGATCGTCGCCGGCCATGTGCTGGCGGTTCTTGTCGCCCATATTCTCGCCTTCCGGCTTTATGGCGACGCGCGACGCGCCTGCGTCAGCCAGCTTCCGCTCACCCTGCTGATGATCGGCTACACCGTGTTCGGCCTGTGGCTGCTTTCGACTCCTTCGGCGGGCTGACCCCTATTCCCTTGCGTAAACCTTGTCTTGCAACATGCAGGCTTTGATGATTTAGCTTGCGCGCCTAAAATTCCGACGCCGCGAGCATGCCCCCACATTTCTCGCTCCTCCGCCACTACGCCAGAACAGGAAGTTCTCCCATGACTGATCGGAAAACGATTTCCGCAGCCGGACCGGCCCCGCTCAGCCGCCGCACCGCCCTCAAGGGCATGGCCGCCGCGGGCGGCCTGATAGCTGCGCCGGGCTTCGTGCGCTATGCACAGGCGCAGAGCTCCGCCCCGATCCGCATCGGCTTCCAGTGCCATCGCACCGGCATCGGCGCAGCCTATGGCCGCTGGTACGAGCGCACCACCGCCGCCGCCGTCAAACTCATCAACGAGGCTGGCGGCATCAACGGACGTCCGGTCGAGATCGTCATCGAGGACGACGGGACCGACGCCGGCCGTGGCGCGGAAGTGGTGGCCAAGTTCGCCAACCAGCACAAGACCGACATCGTCTACGGCACGCTGTTCTCGCATGTGGTGATCGGCTCGGCCCCGGCCGCCGGGGAGTTGAAAATTCCCTACTACGTGGTGAGCGAAGGCTACCATGTGGCCTCCGGCCAGCTCAACCGCTGGTGCCTGCAACCCGGCATCACCGACGTACGCGCGCAGGTCACCTCCATGGCCCCATGGATCGCGGCCAACGCCGGCAAGAAGGTCACCATGATCTATCCGGACTACGCGTTCGGCTACGACCACCGCGACTACCTGCCGCCGGCGCTGGAGAAGGCGGGCGCGGAGGTGGTGGCGAAGATCGCCATCCCGCCGACGGAAAGCTCGTTCACCAAATATTTCCCGCAGATCCCTTCCAGCACCGACGTGCTCTATCACGTCATGGTCGGCCCCGCCGTGCTCACCTTCGTCAAGGAACTCGGCGAGTTCTACGGCTCCAGCGGACCGAAGCTGTTCGGCTTCATCGATTCGCTTGAGGCGGTCGACATCAACAGCCCCGGCCTCGAATATCTGGACGGCAGCCATTTCTGGGAAGGCTCGCCCCGCTATGCGCAGGCCGATGACACTGACGCCATGAAGGCCTACCGCGCCGCCGTCGGCATCGACGACAACGGCGCTTCCGTAACCGATCCGCGCGATATTTCGACCGCCGGCCACATGTTCGGCTGCTGGGAGACCCTCTACGTCATCAAGCAGGCGATGGAGGCCAGCGGCTATCGCGGGCCCGAAGACCGGGCCAAGCTGGTCGAGGCGACGGAAGCGATCACCGCACTCGCGGAAGGGCCGGAGCATCCGCAGGGCGACAAGGTGTTCGACGGCAAGATCCACCAGGTCTTCGGCCACCAGTACATCTCGAAGCTGGAAGGCGGACGCCTCGACGTGGTGCACAAGACCGCCATCGAGGACAGCCGCTACGAGCCGGAAGCCGACTACACCACGCAGCCTTTCTGATGCCTCGAAGCGGCGCTGACGGATAGCGCGGCATGGGCTTCGGACCGCACCTGCTGCTGGCTGTTCTGGAAGGGCTGGTCACCTCCGCGGTGCTGGCCCTGACGGCGCTCGGCCTGTCGCTGGTGTTCGGGGTCATGCGCGTGGTCAACGTGGCGCATGGCGAGCTGTTCATGCTGGGCGCGGTGCTGGCATGGGCCGTCACCACGGCGGTCGGCGGCAGTCCGGCGCTCGGCTTCGCCGCCGCTCTCGTCATCGCGCCGCTGATCGTCGGCGCGGTGGCGGTGCTGGCCGAGCGGCTGGTGCTGCGCCGGGTGGACTATGACCCGGAAGCGACCATCGTCGCCACCATCGGCCTGCTCTATATCATCCAGCAGCTTGCGCTCACCTTCTATGGCGCGGACGCGCGGCCAGTGCCGCCGCCTTACAACATGCGCATCGCGCTGCCATGGTTCGGCTACTCGGCCTACAAGCTGTCGGTCATCGGGGCCTCGGCCCTGCTGCTGGCTGTCGCATGGCTGGTGCTGACGCGCACCCGCGCCGGCCTGATCATGCGCGCCACCCAGTATGACCGCGAGACCGCGCAGGCCTTCGGCATTCCGGTGGAGCGCGTTTATGCGGCGGTCTTCGCCATCGGGGCGATGCTGGCGGCGATCGCGGCGGTGCTGATCGTGCCAATCACCCAGGCGCATTACCTGATGGGACAGGACCCGCTGCTGCTTTCCTTCGCCGTGGTCATCATCGGCGGGCTGGGTTCGTTGCGCGGCACGGTCGTCGCGGCGCTTCTCATCGGCGTCTCCGACGGGGTGATCTCGATGTTCTTCTCTCCCACGCTCGCCAAGCTGATCGCCACGCTGGCGGTCGCCATGGTGCTGGTGTTCCGCCCGCAGGGCCTGTTCGGCAAGGCGATGTGATGACGGCGAACGCCAGGGTCTACGCGCTCCACATAGCGGTGATAGCAGCGCTTCTGGCGCTGAATTTCCTGCTGCCGGCCTATCATCACGGGCTGATGGCGCGCATCCTCGTGCTCGCCACCTTCGCCATGGGCTACAACCTCACCTTCGGCTATGGCGGGCTGTTGTCGCTCGGCCATGCCATGTTCTTCGCCGCCGGCCTTTATGGCGCGGGGCTCGGCATCCATCATCTCGGTCTCGGCGTGGCTTCGGCCTTCCTTGCGGCCCTTGCCTGCGGGGCCGTGCTGGCGCTCGCAGTCGGCCTGCTGGCGCTGCGCACCACCGGCGTCGCCTTCATGATCGTGACGCTGATGTTTTCACAGGCGTTCCAGCTCGCCATCCTCCATTTCTCCGCCTTCACCGGCGGCGATCAGGGGCTGGTGCTGCGGCCGCAGCAGCGCCGCGTCGAGACCGGGCTCGGCGCGCTCGACCTCACCGATCCCACGACGCGCTATCTGGTGGCGCTCGCCCTGTTCACCGTGGTGCTTTTCGCCATGCTTGCAACCGTGCGCTCCGGCTTCGGCCGCGTGCTGGTCGCCATACGCGAAAACGAGGAACGCACCCGCATGCTGGGCTACGACACCTTCGCCAACCGGCTGGCGGCGCTGGTGGGGTCGGGCGTCATCTGCGCCGCCGCCGGGGCCGCCTACGCGCTTTTGTTCGGCTATGTCGGCGCGAACTTCGCCTCCGTGCAATATTCGATCCTGCCGCTGCTTTGGGTGCTGCTCGGCGGGGCCGCAACCACGCTCGGACCGCTGGTCGGCGCCGTCTTCATGTACTACGTGGTCGACATCGCCAGCGGCTACACCTCCGCCTACATGCTGGTGGTGGGCGCGGCGCTCATTTTGCTGGTGCTGTTCTTCCGGAAGGGGCTGATCGGCACGGTTCGCGAGCACTGGGCGCGGTGGCTGCCATGACGCCTCTGCTGGAAACCCGGGGGCTCTCCCGCAATTTCGGCGGATTGCGGGCGGTCGATCATGTCGATTTTTCGGTGATGCCGGGCGAAATCCGCGCCATCATCGGACCCAACGGCGCGGGCAAGACCACCTTCGTCAGCCTCGTCTGCGGCCGCATCGCGCCGTCCGCCGGCGCCATCATCTTCGACGGCGCAGACATTACGACCTTGCCCGCGCATCGGCGCGTGCGCCTCGGCATCGCCTATACGTTCCAGATCACCAGCGTCTACGCCAACCTCAGCGTCTTCGACAATGTCGCGCTCGCCATGCAGCGCACGCTGGCCGATGGCCGCGCGCAGGGCCGGCTGCGCGCCGGCGTTATGGAGGCGCTGGAACGGGTCGGGCTGGCGGATCGCGCTTCCGCGACGGCCGGCCAACTCGCCTACGGCCACCAGCGCTTGCTGGAAGTGGCGATGGGCCTTGCGCTGAAGCCCCGCCTTATGATGCTGGACGAGCCGACGCAGGGGCTGGGCGACAGCGAGATCGAAAGCTTCATCGCGCTGGTGCGCGAGATCGCCGCCAGCGCCACGGTGCTGCTGATCGAGCACAACATGGATGTGGTCATGCAGCTTGCCCACCGCATCACCGTTCTGGAGGCGGGCAGGGTTCTGGCCGAAGGCGCGCCGGAAGCGATCCGTGCAGACGCGGCCGTGCAGCGCGCCTATCTGGGAGGCGGCGCATGAGCGACCTGCTCACCATCTCCGGGCTCGACTGCTTCTATGGCGAGGTGCAGGTGCTGTATGGGCTGGAGCTTGCGCTGCGCAAGGGCGAGGTCCTGTGCCTGATGGGGCGCAACGGGGCCGGCAAGTCCACGACGCTCAAGGCGATCATGGGACTGGTCAAGGCCCGCGCCGGCTCCATCCGCATGGGCGACGTCGAGCTGACCGGCCTAGCCGCGCATGAGACGCCGAAGCAGGGCGTCGGCTATGTGCCGCAGGGCCGTCGCCTGTTCGCCGAAATGACGGTGCGGGAAAATCTGGAGATCGGCCTCAATGCGCGGGGCAAGGGCGCGAAAACGCTGGAAAGCGTGCTTGGCCTCTTTCCGCTGCTGCGCGAACGGCTGAAACAGCAATCCGGCACGCTGTCCGGCGGCGAGCAGCAGATGCTGGCCATGGCCCGCGCGCTCTGCCTCGAACCGGAAATCCTTCTGCTCGACGAGCCGACCGAAGGCCTGATGCCGTCGATGATACAGAAGATCCGCGAAACGGTGCTGGCGCTGCGCGAGCGCGGCGTCTCCACCATACTGGTGGAGCAACGTGCGGAAGCCGTGTTGGCGCTGGCCGACCGCGTAACCTTCATCGAGAACGGCCGCAGCCGCCAGACGGTGACGAACGCGGAGCTGAAGGCGGACCCGTCCGCCTTCCGGCGCTATGTGGGCATCGGCTGACGCTTTGAATAGCATCGGGATAATCCGAAAACCGCGTACACTTTTCGGTCCGATGCTCTATCCGTCAGCCGAAGAAGATGAAGCTCGACAGAACGAAGATCGGCAGTAGCACCACGCCGGACCACAGCATGTAGCCGAAGAAGCTCGGCATGCGGATGCCCTGGCTGCGCGCGATGGCGTAGACCATGAAGTTCGGCGCGTTGCCGATATAGGTGTTTGCGCCCATGAACACCGCGCCGGCCGAGATCGCCGCCAGCGTGGTGGCGAAGCTGGTCATCAGTTCCTGCGGATCGCCGCCGGCCAGTTCGAAGAACACCAGATAAGTCGGCGCATTGTCGAGGAAAGACGACAGGAGGCCGGTCATCCAGAAATAGGCCATGTCGTTGGGCTGGCCGGAAGCCGTCGTCACCAGCGAGACGAGCGGCGCGAGCGCGCCATCCATACCGGCGCGCAGGATCGCCACCACCGGCACGATGCAGACGAAGATGGCCGCGAACAGTTTCGCCACCTCAAGGATCGGCCCCCAGTTGAAGCCGTTGGCGGAACGGTATTTCTTGGGCGAAACGGCCAGAGAGACGAAAGCCAGCGCGAGGATGACGACGTCGCGCACGAGGTTCTGCAGTTCGACATGCACGCCCTGTATGGTGAATTCGACGCCCGGCTTCCACGCCGCGGACATCAGGATTGCGCCGATGACGCCCGCCAGCAGCGGAATGTTGACGAGGCCGAGGATACGCACTTTCGAATCCGGCGTCGGGTCCTTGATTTTCTCCATGCCGCCCTCGCGCCGGTGCAGAATGGTGTCCAGCACGAAGAAGATGGCAAGCACCAGTCCGCCGACGAACAGCGTGTCGGGCAGCAGATGCACGGTGGTCCAGAAGAAGTCGACGCCGCGCAGGAAGCCGACGAACAGCGGCGGATCGCCCAGCGGGGTCAGCGACCCGCCGATATTCGACACGAGGAAGATGAAGAACACCACGACATGGGCGTTGAAGGGCCGATTGTCATTGGCGCGGATAATGGGACGTATCAGGATCATCGACGCGCCGGTGGTGCCGACCACCGAGGCGAGGATGGCGCCGATCAGCAGCAGGCCGGAATTGAACAGCGGCGTGCCGTGTATGTTGCCCGAAACCAGAATGCCCCCCGCTATGGTGAACAGCGCGAACAGGAGGATGATGAACGACATGTATTCCAGAAGCATGGCGTGCAGCACCGCCTCGCTGGCGGCCGGAACGCCGTAGAACAGGGCCAGCGGCACGACCACCAGCGCGGCCCATAGAGCGGCGATCTTGCCGTAGTGATGCTCCCAGAAGTGGTGGAAAAGCAGAGGGCCGGTGGCGATGCATAGCAGCAGGCCGGCGAAAGGCAGCGCCCACCACAGCGACATGGCTTCGCCCGGCAGCGCTTCGGCGGCGAGCGCCGGAGCGCCCGCGATCCCGGCCAGCGTCAGGACGACTATTCGCAATGCTGCAGCTTTCACCGGTTTCCCCCTTCGGTATGTGATTGTTTCCGGTGTCAGCGAAGCGTTACGCCGGCTTCGCGCATCCTGGCGGTCATGGAGTCGAGCGATCCGCCAAGGTCGATGCCGCGGCAAGCGTCGAGCCGCACCGTGACGGAGAAACCGAGCTTCACCGCATCGAGCGCCGAATAGGCCACGCAGAAATCCGTGGCGAGGCCGACAAGCGTGATCGAGCCGATGCCGCGCTCGCGCAGATAGCCGGCAAGACCGGTCGGCGTGGTGTGGTCATTCTCGAAGAAAGCGGAATAGCTGTCGATCGCCGGGCGAAAACCCTTGCGGATGACCAGTTCCGCCCGGGTCCAGGCGAGGCCGGTGTGGAAATCCGCGCCACGGCTGCCCTGGATGCAGTGATCCGGCCACAACGTCTGCTCTCCATAGGGCATGGCGAGGGACTGGTAAGATTCACGCCCCGGATGGCTGGAGGCGAAACTGGAATGACCGGCCGGATGCCAGTCCTGCGTCATGATGACGTGCTCGCTGCCGCGAATGAGATCGTTGACCAGCGGCACGATCTCGTCGCCACCGGCGACGGCCAGCGCCCCGCCGGGGCAGAAATCGTTCTGCAGGTCGATGACGACAAGCGCTTCGCCAGCCATGTTGCCTCCTGATACGGCGGATTTCGAAACCGCCGTAACATGACCAGATGGGCACGCCCGTCAACCCAAATCGGACCCGGAACGGTCAATTGCGGTAGAGCAGGCCGTCGGTGTCGATCTCGGGCGAGCGTCCGGCGATGAGGTCGGCCAGCAACCGGCCGGAGCCCGCCGCAAGGGTCCAGCCAAGGTGGCCATGGCCGGTGTCGAGGTAAAGGTTGCGATATCGCGCACGGCCGAGCACCGGCGCCGATCCCGGCGTCATCGGTCGCAAGCCTGCCCACAGTTCGGCTTTCGCTTCATCGAAGGCGCCAGGGAAAAGCTCATGCGCGGTGCGGAACATGGCGGCGAAATTCTCCGGTCCGAACGAGCGGTCGAAGCCGGTGAACTCAGCCGTGCAGGAAAGCCGCAGCCGGTTGCCGAGGCGCGAATAGGCGACATAGCGATCCTCGTCGGCGCCGCCCATGGTCGGCCCCAGCGCCTCGTCCTCCAGCGGGATAGTCGCCGCATAGCCCTTCACCGGACATATCGGCAGGTCGAGCCCGTGACGGCGGCCGAGCACCCCGCTCTCCGGCCCCATGGCGAGAACGACGCAGTCGGCGGTGAACGGCCCCGCATCCGTACGCACGGCCCGCACGATGTCGCCGTCTATGTCGAGCCCTTCGACAGTGGTGTTGAAACGGAAATCCACACCGAGCTTTTCGGCGGCGTAGGCCGACAGCCGGGTCGCGAACAGGCGCGAATCGCCGGTCTGGTCGGTCGGCGAATAGACGGCCCCGGCAAAATGCCGCCGCGCGGCGGCGAGCCCCGGATCGATCTGCGCCATCCGCTCCGCGTCGACGATCTCGATCGGCAGGCCGTGATCGGCAAGGAAGCGATAGTTTCCCGCCGCCGCGTCGAGGCTTTCCCGGCTGCGAAAGAGGTAGAGGATGCCCTTGCGCCGGTCGTCATAGGCGACGCCTGTTTCTTCCGACAATGCGTTGATGCTGTCGCGGGAATAAAACGCCAGCCGAAGTTTCGGCAATGTGTTGGCGCGTTTGCGCGCCGGCGTGCACTGACGCAGGAAACGCAGCCCCCAGGCAAGCAGATAGGGATCGCGACCGAGCCGCACCCTGATGCCGAGGTCGTGGTTGAAAATGCCGCGCACGAATGTCTTCAGCGCTTCCGGCGAAGCCCATGCGGTGGCGTCGCCGGGCGACACCAGCCCGCCATTGGCGTAGCTGGTTCCACCGGCCGGCCCGGCATGACGCTCGATCACCGTCACCTCGTGGCCGTCGCGGGCGAGGTAATACGCCGCCGCCGTACCGACTGCGCCCGCGCCAAGAACCAGTATCTTCATGTCCCCCGACCCCTTTCGCCACACCCGCCGCCGCAGGCGTGGCATTTTGACCGAACGGCTTTCGTGGACGCCAAAGGCCGCCGGCATTATGATCGCTTCAACCTTAGCAGTCCGCTTTCCTTGAAATTGCGGGCTGTCTGCCTCATTGTCATGCGCAATTCCGTCCGGAAAGCCGTTTCCCGCGTTTTCCGGAATTGCTTCAACGGGACCCCGAAATGAACTATCAAAGGTTCTTCGAAGACGCCATCGACCAGTTGCACGCCGAACGCCGCTACCGCGTGTTCGCGGATCTGGAGCGCATGGTCGGCAAATTCCCGCGCGCGCTGTGGCGCACCGGCGCGGACACGCGAGAGATCACCGTCTGGTGCTCGAACGACTATCTCGGCATGGGCCAGCATCCGGCTGTCGTCAGCGCCTTCCAGGACGCCGCCGGCCGCATGGGCTCGGGCGCGGGCGGCACCCGCAACATTTCCGGCACCAGCAATCCGCTGGTCGAGCTGGAAAAGGAGCTGGCCGACCTGCACCGCAAGGAAGCCGGGCTTGTTTTCACATCCGGCTTCGTCTCCAACGAGGCGGCCATTTCCACCATCGCGCGTCTGCTGCCGAACTGCCTCATCCTGTCGGACGAGCTCAACCATGCCTCGATGATCGAGGGCGTGCGGCGGTCCGGTGCGGAAAAACGCATCTTCCGTCACAATGACGTCGCCCATCTGGAAAGCCTGCTTCAGCAGGCCGGCCGCGAGCGCGCCAAGCTGATCGTGTTCGAGAGCGTCTATTCCATGGACGGCGACATCGCGCCGATCGGCGAGATCGCCGACCTCGCCGAGAAGTACAACGCCATGACCTATATCGACGAGGTCCATGCGGTGGGCATGTACGGCCCGCGCGGCGGCGGCATCACCGAACGCGAAGGGCTGGCCCATCGCATCGACGTGATCGAGGGCACGCTCGCCAAGGCGTTCGGAACGCTGGGCGGCTACATCACCGGCACGACCGCCGTGATCGACGCCGTGCGCTCCTATGCGCCGGGCTTCATCTTCACCACCGCCCTGCCGCCGGCGCTGGCGGCCGCCGCCACAGCCTCGATCCGTCATCTCAAATCCTCGCAGGAAGAGCGCGACGCCCAGCAGCGGCAGGCGGCGCGCGCCAAGCAGATCCTCGGCGACGCCGGGCTGCCGGTGATGCCGTCAGTGACGCATATCGTGCCGGTTCTGGTCGGCGATCCGGAGCTGTGCAAAATGGCCACGGACCGCCTTCTGGGCGTGCATGGCATCTATATCCAGCCCATCAACTACCCGACCGTGCCGCGCGGCACGGAGCGGCTGCGCATCACGCCGACGCCCTTTCATTCCGACGAACTGATCCTTCAATTGCGCGACGCGCTGGTCGAAACCTGGGATGCGCTCGGCATTCCCTACGGTTCGGTGCAAAGCCCGCAGGTCAGCGCCAGCGAGCGCATCGTGCCGCTTCTGGTGCCGAAGTCCGGCGGCTGAGCGTCAATCGACTTCCCACCCGAGGCTGGCCGGGTTAAGGAAAACGGCCAATTCGGAGGATCGGGATGACTGCAAGGCTTGTTCTCGTCGGCTGTGGCCATATGGGCCACGCCATGCTGACCGGGTGGATCAACGCCGGCCGGATCGCGGCGAATGAAATCGTTGTGGTCGAGCCGAATGACGACCTGCGGGACCGGGCCGCGACCCTGGGCTGCGCCGTGGCGTCCGACGCCGACGGCCTGCCGGCGGACATCTCTCCTGAAATCGTGGTCATCGCGGTCAAGCCGCAGGTGATACGCGAAGTGCTGGCCGACTATGCGCGCTTCGGCGACGGCGCCGCCACCTTCGTCAGCATCGCCGCCGGCTCCAGCGTCGCAACCTTCGAGGGCCTGCTGGGCGAAGACACGCCCGTCATCCGCTGCATGCCCAACATCCCGGCCGCCATAGGCAAGGGGATGATGGTGGTCTTCGCCAATGATCGCGTCAGCGAAAAGGCGCGCGATTTCGTGGCCGGCCTGCTGTCCGCCAGCGGCGAGGTGGCGTCGATCGGCGACGAGAAGCTGATGGATGCGGTGACGGCCGTGTCCGGCTCCGGTCCGGGCTATGTGTTCCACTTCATCGAGGCGCTGACCGCCGCCGCCAGAACCGCCGGCCTGCCTGCCGAAACGGCGGCGCGGCTTGCGGTGCAGACCGTCTACGGCGCGGCCGTAATGGCGGCGGAAAGCGGTGAGGAGCCCGGTGCGCTGCGCCAGCAGGTGACGAGCTACAAGGGCACGACGGCCGCAGCGCTCGACGTGCTGATGGGCGAGGAGCGGCTGACGCGCCTGCTGACCGAAGCCGTCGAAGCGGCGCGCAAGCGCTCCATCGAGCTGGGAAGCTGAGAGGCGTTCAGCTTCAGGATTTCGCTCACCGCTTTCAGAGCAACCCGGCCTGTTCGGCTTCGAGGCGCAGGTTCTGGCGCGGGCGCGGGCCGACCTGCTGGATGACGAGGCCGGCGGCGAGCGAACCCAGCTTGCCGCAATCCTTCAGCGAGCGCCCCTGCGTGTAACCGAACAGGAAACCGGCGGCGTAAAGATCGCCCGCGCCGGTGGTGTCGACCAGTTCGCGGATCGGAGCGGCATCGATCCTGACGGTTTCGTCGCCCCTGATGATCACCGAGCCCTTTTCAGAGCAGGTGACGGCGGCGAGCCTGCAATCCTTGCGCAAGGCTTCCAGCGCGGCGTCGAAAGACGACGTCTGGTAAAGCGCCCTGATCTCGTGGTCATTGGCGAGGATGATGTCGACGGCGCCGCTGCGCATCAGATCGAGGAACTCTTCGCGATAGCGATCGACACAGAAGCTGTCGGAAAGCGTCATCGCCACCTCACGGCCCGCCTCATGGGCGAGACGGGCAGCCTCGCGCATCGCTTCCTTGGCGCGCGGCGGATCCCACAGATAGCCCTCGAAATAGACGAGCTTCGATGCGGCGATCTTCTCGGGCTCCACATCCTGCGGGCCGAACTCCACGCATGCGCCGAGATAGGTGTTCATGGAACGCTCGCCGTCCGGCGTGACGAAGATCATGCAGCGCGCCGTGGGCGGAGCGCCGGCAAGCGGCTTGGTGTCGAAGGCGACGCCGAGGGAGCGGATGTCGTGCGCATAGACGCCGCCCAGATGATCGTCGGCGACCTTGCCGAAAAAGGCGGCGCGCCCGCCAAGGCTCGCGATGCCGGCCGCCGTGTTGCCGGCGGAGCCGCCCGAAGCCTCCACCGCCGGACCCATGCGCCCGTAGAGCAGTTCGGCCCGCTCGGCGTCGATGAGATTCATCGCTCCCTTGATGATGCCGTTATCGGTGAGGAAATCCTCGCCGCTCTGGGCGATGATATCGACAATGGCGTTGCCGATGCACAACACGTCGTAATCCGGCATTCATTCCTCTCCGATGCGGGCAGATTTCTTCAGGCAGCCAGAGGCCGGCCGGTGGTAGAGCATCCGGCGGAGTTTGCATAGCGGGTCAGGCTGTTCAATCGCCGGCGTCCGCGAACAGCGCCTGCAGGCGGCCGAAATCCATGGCTTCGCGGGCAAAGGTAAAAGCGCCGTCGTCCAGAATTTCCTTCGCCGCCTTCTCCACTGCGGCGAAGGCGAATGTGGTCAGCTTCGAGCCGAGCGAAATACGCTTCGCCCCGGCATCGGCGAGGGCGGACACGGTGAAGGCGGGGTTCGCCAGGACATTGACCGGCTTCCCCAGCGCGGCGCACAGCGTGCGCACCTGACCGATGTCGGTGAGGCCGGGCGCATAGAGCACATCCGCTCCGGCCTTCTCGAAGGCCTGCAACCGTCGGATCGTATCGTCGAGATCGGCTCGACCGTGCAGGAAGTTTTCGGCCCGCGCGGTGAAGACGAAGTCGCGCCTGAGCGCGCGCGCCGCTTCGACCGCCGCCGTCACCCGCTCCACCGCATGGGAAAAATCATAGATCGGCTTGCCCTCGTCGCCGGAAAAATCCTCCAGCGAGCAACCGGCCAGACCGGCCGCCTCCGCCGCGAAGACGGTTTCGGCGGCGCTCTCGGGACTGTCGCCCTTGCCCCTTTCGAGATCGGCCGAAACGGGCAGGTCGGTCGCCCCGACGATCTCCCTGCAATGGGCGATCATCGCCTCGAAACCGACCCCGCCATCGGGCAGGCCGCGCGAGAAGGCGAAGCCGGCGCTGGTGGTGGCGAGAGCCCTGAAGCCCAGCGATTTCAAGAGCCTGGCCGTGCCGATATCCCATGGATTGGGGATGACGAAGGTTGAAGCGTGAAGCTCGCGAAAGACCCTGCCCTTGTCCATGGCCGAACTCCGGATGTGGAAATCGCGGCGATCCTATCGCCGCCGACCGGGTCTCGCAAACGAAACCGCAGGCTCAGGCCGTTCCGGTCGAACCGAAGCCGCCGGCGCCGCGAGACGTGTCGGTGGCCAGCGTACGCTCTTCGGTGCGAACCTGCGTGACCGGGGCGAAGATGATCTGGGCGATACGCATGCCGCGGCTGACGGAGAAATCCTCGTCGCCGAGATTGACCAGCAGAACATGCACCTCGCCGCGGTAGTCGCTGTCTATGGTTCCGGGCGTGTTCAGGCAGGTGATGCCGTGCTTCAGCGCAAGTCCGGAGCGCGGCCGGATCTGGCCTTCCATGCCCGCCGGAATCTCCACGATCAGCCCCGTCGGCACCAGCGCCCGCTTGCCGGGCAGGATGAGGATCGAGCGGTCCGCCGGGATCGCGGCGCGCAGATCCATGCCGGCGGCGCCGGAGCTTTCATAGGCGGGCAGGGGCAGGTCCGCCGCATGCGGCAGGCGCACGAAACCGACGGTGGGGCCGATGACGGAAGCGGAGGGGGAGGACATGGCAGCTTTCCTATCGAAAATGGGGGCCGATCGAAAACGGGACGGGCGGATGCGGCGGTGGCGCTGCGTCAACGGCGGCGCGCCCTGGCGGTTCCGCTTACAGCAGGCGTTCGGAATAGACCAGTGCCGCATGCGCCGTCTACCCGCACCATTTATGTTCGACAGTCTTCTCCGTTATTGCTAGAAGCCCGGCCACCAGACGGGATTCCTGACATGGCAGTGACACTTCAAGAGGCGGTGAAGCGCCGCCGGACCTTCGCGATCATCGCGCATCCGGACGCCGGCAAGACGACGCTGACGGAAAAGCTGCTTCTGTTCGGCGGCGCGATCCAGCTCGCCGGAGAGGTTAAAGCCAAGAAGGACAAGATCCAGACCCGCTCGGACTGGATGAAGATCGAGCGTGAACGCGGCATCTCGGTCGTCACCTCGGTGATGACCTTCGAATATGGCGACAACGTCTTCAACCTGCTCGATACGCCGGGCCACGAGGATTTCGCCGACGACACCTATCGCACGCTTTCGGCGGTCGACGCCGCCGTGATGGTGATCGACGCCGCGCGCGGCATCGAGCCGCGAACGCTGAAGCTGTTCGAGGTTTGCCGTCTGCGCGACATTCCCATCATCACCTTCGTTAACAAGATGGACCGCGAGGCGCGCGACACTTTCGAGATACTGGACGAGATCGAGGAGAAGCTGGCGCTCGACACCGCGCCGGTGACCTGGCCGATCGGGCAGGGCAAAACCTTCGCCGGCACCTATCATCTGGCCGAAAACGCCGTGCGGCGCGGCGACGCCGAGACCGAGCGCACTCCCGTTCACGGGCCGGATTCCAACCGCGCCGCCGGCCTTCTGCCGGAGAACGATCGCGCGGCCTTCATCGAGGAAACGGAACTTGCGCGTGAGGCATGTCGCCCGTTCGACCGTGAAGCCTTTCTTGAAGGCCACATGACGCCCGTCTATTTCGGCTCGGCGCTGCGCAATTTCGGCGTGCGCGACCTGATCGAGGCGCTGGGCGCCTACGGACCGCCGCCGCGCGCGCAGGAGGCCGACACCCGCACGGTGGAGGCGACGGAGAACAAGATGACCTCCTTCGTCTTCAAGATTCAGGCGAACATGGACCCCAACCACCGTGACCGCATCGCCTTCGTGCGTGTGTGTTCCGGCATCCTGCAACGCGGCATGAAGGCCAAGCTGGTGCGCACCGGCAAACCGATGTCGCTGTCTGCGCCGCAGTTCTTCTTCGCCCGCTCGCGCATCACCGCCGACGAGGCCTATGCCGGCGACGTGGTGGGCATTCCCAACCATGGCACGCTGCGCATCGGCGACACGCTGACCGAGGGCGAGGACATATTGTTCCGGGGCGTGCCGAACTTCGCGCCAGAAATCCTGCGCCGCGTGCGCCTCGGCGACGCCATGAAGGCCAAGAAGCTGAAGGACGCGCTCCACCAGATGGCGGAAGAAGGCGTCGTGCAGCTTTTCACGCCGGAAGACGGTTCGCCGGCCATCGTCGGCGTTGTCGGCGCGCTGCAGCTCGACGTGCTGAAGGAGCGCCTCAACATGGAATATGGCCTGCCGGTCGATTTCGAGGTGTCGCGCTTTTCCATCTGCCGCTGGATCGACGCCGACGAGCAGGCCGAGCTGACGCGCTTCATGGAAGCGCATCGCGGCGACATCGCCCGCGATCTCGACGATGACCCGGTGTTCCTCGCAAGCCACGAGTTCTCGCTGAACTACGAGGCCGAGCGCTGGAAGGCGATCCGCTTCACGGCGGTGAAGGACTATCAGGTCCGAGACGCCTGAGGCATGATCCCGAAACGCTGAAACTCACCGGCGGCGCGCCAGGACTTCCCTGATGCGGGCGGTGATGGCGCGTATTTCCGCCTCATCCATGCGTGCGATGTTCTCGGCCAGCAGGTTCGCGAGTTCGGTCGCGGCCGGCGACAGGCCGGAGGTGTCAACCCTGACACGCGGATGCGAAGCCTGCGCGATGCGCTGGAATTCCTCCGCTTCGTCCCAGATGATGTTGAAATAGCCGATGATCTTCTGGATCAGCGACCAGTTCGGCGCGCCGCGCCGCCCGTGTTCCAGCGCCGAGAGATAGGCCGGGCTCACCCCGATGGCTTCGGCCATCTCCTTCTGGCTGGCCCCGCGTTCGCGCCGCAGTTCGCGGATCTTTTCGCCAAGCGGCGTCATCGCAGCCTCCTCACCGCACCTTGCGCAGGCGCACATACAGCGCGCCCGAGCCGCCATGATGGCGGGCGGCATGTTCATGGCTGGACACGAACATGCGGAAAGCCGGCGTCGCCAGCCAGCCCGGCACCGAGCGGCGCAGCACGCCGTCGCCGCCCGAGGACGATCCCTTGCCGGTGATCACCAGAACGTAGCGCAAGCCGGAGGCATGGGCGCGGTGCAGAAACGAAAACAACAGCGAATAGGCTTCGTCCTGCGTCATGCCGTGCAGGTCGACGCGCGCCTCGATCGGCAGACGGCCCTTCGCCAGCTTGTCGAGGGTGGGACGGTCCAGATGACGCGGCGGCGATGGTTTTTTATCCGGCTGTTGCGCAGCGGCGAGAGCCGGAGCCGCGACGGATGGCGCGGGAGCAATCTCGACCGGCCCCTCCAGGTCCATTTTCGGCGCGGCGCGGCCCTTGAGCGGAACGGCCGTGCGCGCCACCAGATTCCACAGAACCCGGTCTTCGTCGCTCAGTATTCTTTGCGGCCGTCGCGTCATCTCACCAGATCCGTAACGGACGACAGATGGTCTGCAATTTGACGTGGCACAAGAGCGTAGAAATCCGCATGATGACGCACAACGCCGGCGATCTCGCCGGCCGCATGGCCCGATCCCGCGAACAGGTCGGCACGCGCTGCGCCGACGATGGCCGAGCCGGTATCCTGCGCGATTATCAGCCGCCGGAAAGGCTTTTGGGCGAAAGAGGTCAGAGTCGGCGCATCAATGTAGAAAGGCGTGCCAAAGGTGTGGAGCAGCCGGTCGACTGCGACGGAGCGGCCAGGCGTCAGCGGCACCTTGGCGGCCGCCACCGGCCCGAGCGCCGGATCGTCCACCGGCGCTTCCCGGAAAAAAATATAGGAGCGGTTCCGCCACAGGATCTCGTCCATACGGTGCGGATTGCGGCGCAACCATGCACGGATCGACTGCATGGTGACGTCCGCCAGCGGAATTTCACCGAGACCGGCCAGAACGCCGCCCGGACCGGTGAAACGCTGCCCGGATTTGGCGGCATAGGTGACGCGGATGCCGCGACCGTCGGTCATGGCGAGCCGCGCCGCACCCTGCACATGGATGAAGAAGGCGTCGACCTTGTCAGCCAGCCATGCGATCTCCAGGCCTCGCCCGGCCAGCGCGCCACGCTCGATCGCCGCGCGGTCGTGATACTCCACGGGTCCGGCCGCCGTTTCACGGGCAAAGGCCAGATAGGCGTCCATCCCTGCCGGGCGGTTGGCGTCATCGATGTCCACGAGATCGCGCGGCCGCGCCAGCAGCGGCACGGTGAAGCGCTCCGTCCTGACTGGCGATGCTTCGACCTCAGGCTCGTAGAAACCGGTCACAAATCCGTGATCGCCGTTATCCGGCTTCACATGAAGAGGTACGAAATGCCGCTCGAAGAAAGCGCGCGCCTCGCTCTGATCTGCCGGCGAAACAGTCCTTGCCTCTTCACAGGATTGCGCAAAAGCCTCGACCTGGACGCCAAGGGCGCCGGTTCTGTAAGGTTTTTTCAATATGTGATCGGCCGAACGCCGGAAAGCCCCGAAGGCCGCAAGCTGGTCATCGGATTTCCAGCCGGGGAGGTCCCCGAAACAGGCCCGGCTGAATGGATTGGCGTCATACGGCACGGGACGAAACCGTCCAGCCGATCAGTCTTCGGCTTCGGTAGCGACCAGCTTCCAGTTCGGATCGCGCGAGCGCGTGTCGCGGGCGAAGGTCCACACGTCCTTCACCTCGGCCACCGTGTCCGGATCGCCGTCGATGATGTCGCCTTCCTTGTCGCGGGTGGCGGAAATCAGCTCCGAAACGATGCGCAGCGTGACATGCGCCTCGCCGCCCTTCATTTCCGCCGAGACGATCTCGGCCTTGCCGATGCCGACAAAGGAAGACTGGATCTTCTCGCCCCGGCCTTCGCGTTCGGCGATGGCTGCGACGAAACCGTCAAAAACCTCGCGCGACAGAAGGTTCTTGAGAGTCTTGCGGTCGCCATCGGCATAGGCCATCACGATCATCTCGTAGGCCATGCGTGCGCCCTCGACGAAGCCCTTCGGATCGAAGCTGGCATCCGCATCCTTGATCGCACGAAGACCCCTGTTCAGATCGGTCTCGGGCTTGGCCACCGCGTCGATGGCCGCATAGGCGTCGGTGGCGGCTTCGCCACGCTTGCGCGGCAGCGCCACCACGTTGTCGCCATCGCCGGCGTCCGGCTTTTCCTGCTTTCGCGCCGAATAGGGATCGAAAGGCGGGCGTTCGCTGCCAGTGCGGCGGCCAAGAACGTTGCGCAGCTGAAAGAAGATCACCACCGCCGCGATCATGAAGAAAATCGTGCCGAAGTCGAAGAATTCCATGCGCGCGCCAATGATCCCTTTTTGCGGCTGCACCGAACGCGCAGCACCCTGTCTGGCGTCGTCCTATCAAAGCATATAGAACGCGAGACACAATCATTCAAATCAAAGGCACGCATACCTATCTGTAGGGGCCAGTGCCAGAGGCAAATGACGCCGATGGCGTAAACGACCAGCAAACGGTTACAAATTTGCGTGTTTCCCTCCTCCCCGTCTTCTTTCTCCTGCTTCCGCTGCTGGAAATCGCCGGCTTCGTTCTGGTCGGCAAACAGATCGGCGCGCTGGCGACCGTCGGTCTGGTGATGCTTTCCACCGTGGCAGGCGGGGCCTTGCTGCGCCATCAGGGGCTCGGGGCCATGAACAGGGCGCGCGCGGCCATGGACGCCGGCAAGGACCCCGGCCTTCCGCTCGCCAACAGCGCCATGGCGGTCGTGGCCGCCATCCTGCTCATCGTTCCGGGCTTCATCACCTCGGTTATCGGCGTGTTGATCCTGCTGCCGCCGGCGCGGGCGCTGTTCTGGAAGATGTTCGGACGCCGGGTCGTGTTCACCAGCCAGTTCGGCGCCGGCGGCTTCCGCCGGGAGGGCGACAGCCGCACCATCGAACTCGACAGCGAGGATTTTTCCCGGGACCGCCAGAGCGGTGGGCGGACGGACGAAAATTCGCCCTGGCGTCGCCTTCCCGAGGAATGAGGCGCGGCGAAGGTTAGACGCCGCATGACAAACCTGCCAAAAACTTGTCTTGGCAGGCCTGGCGTGATAGCCAACCCCGCGAAATCATCTCGGGGCCGGACGGTCCGAAAACAGGAACAGGGCTCATGGCCGACGACAATGAAAAGAAAGCCGGGAACGGCAATGGCAACGCAACCCAGCAGCAGCCCACGCTCAACGTGCTGGCGCAGTATGTGAAGGACCTGTCCTTCGAGAGCCCCGGCGCGCCGGATTCGCTGCGTGGCCGCGACAAGGCCCCGGGCATCGCCATCAACGTCAACGTCAACGCCAATCCGCTTTCGGAGAAGCAGTTCGACGTGAACCTGTCGCTGACGGCCAAGGCCACGGTCGACAAGGATGTGCTGTTCAACGTCGAACTCATCTATGGCGGCGTGTTCAACATCGATGGCTTCCCGCAGGAGCACATGCTGCCGATCCTGTTCATCGAATGCCCGCGCCTGCTGTTCCCCTTCGCGCGCCAGATCATCGCCGACGCCACCCGCAACGGCGGCTTCCCGCCGCTGATGCTCGACCCGATCGACTTCGCGCAGATGTTCCAGCAGAAGCTCGCCGAGGATCAGGCGGCGGCCAAGGTCCAGGTAAGCTGAGCCGCAGCCCGAATGACGATAAAAAAACCCGGCCTTTCGCCGGGTTTTTTGTGCCGTCTCGAATTCCTGTTATTCTAATAGAATCAATACGATAGGGTTATCTTTCCGGCTTCCTCAGGGCGCCGTGCGATCCGCAACCTGCAGCCAGACGGCTTTTTCACCCATCGAATCGACCAGCGCGTCATGCGCGGCGCGTTCGGCCTCGCTCAAGCGGGAGGGCAGGGGCGCCGGACGCGCCCCGACCCTGAGCTCAACCGTCTCGGTGCTGATCTGCTGGACACCGGTCACGACGACGGTGTCCAGCACGAGCGCCGCCTGCTTGCCGCCGATCAGCTCGATATAGACTTCGGCCAGCAATTCAGAGTCGAGCAGCGCCCCGTGCCTGGTGCGGTGGCTGTTGTCGACGCCATAGCGGCGGCACAGTGCATCGAGCGAATTGGGACCCATCGGATGCTTGCGCTTGGCCAGCGCCAGCGTGTCGACCACGAATTCCGAGCCCACCGGGGGGTGGCCGAGCCGGGCGAATTCGGCATTGATGAAATTCATGTCGAAGGTGGCGTTGTGGGCAACAAGCTTCGCGCCCTCCACAAACGCCATGAACTCTTCGGCGATCTCGGGAAAGGTCGGCTTGCCAGCCAGATCGTCGGCGCTGATGCCATGCACGGCCTGCGCCTCGGGATGAATCTGGCGTCCCTGCGGGTTGATATACTGGTGAAAGGTGCGGCCGGTCGGGAACCGGTTCACCAGTTCGACGCCGCCGATCTCGATGATGCGATCCTCGCGCGCATCGAGCCCCGTGGTTTCCGTATCGAAAATGATCTCACGCACCAGATGGCTCCTTGTTGCCAGACAATTCGGCGATGATCTCGCGGATATGTGCGCGGGTGACGTCGAAGCCCTGGCTTGTATCGATGATATAATCGGCCAACCTGCGCTTTTCATCATCGGGCATTTGCCTGGCGCTTATCGCCTCGAATTTTTCGGGCGTCATACCCGGTCGTCCCAGCACCCGCGCCCGCTGCACATCGGCCGGTGCGGAAACGACCACGATTTTTTCGACCCTATCGCGGCCTCCGGTTTCGAACAGCAGCGGAATGTCGAGCACCGCAAGTTTCGCGCCGGCTGCTCGCTGCCGGGCAAGGAATGCATCGGCATCGGCGCGCACCAGCGGATGGACGATCCCCTCCAGCTTCTTCATCGCCGCCGCATCGCCCAGCACCAGCTTGCCGAGCGCCGCGCGATCCACGACGCCATCGGCCGTGCTTCCCGGAAACGCCGCCTCGACCAGCGGGGCGGCGGCTCCGGCATAAAGGCGATGCACCGCTTCGTCGGAATCGTGCACCGGAACGCCTTCATCGCGGAACATGGCGGAGGCGGTGGATTTGCCCATGCCGATGGAGCCCGTGAGGCCGAGCACGATCATGCGCGAACTCCCAGATCGGCCATAACGAGATTTCGCAGCTCCGACGTCACGACCGGACGTTTCCCGAACCATCGCTCGAAGCCGGGAACCGCCTGATGCAGCAACATGCCCAGCCCGTCCACGCATTTCAGGCCGCGCCCGCGCGCAGCCGCCAGAAGCGGCGTCTCCAGAGGCACATAGACAATGTCGGTGACGATCGCCCCATCCGGCAACGCTGCCGGATCCGCCGGCAAGCCTTCGTTGCCGTGCATGCCGAGCGCGGTGGTGTTCACCAGCAGGCCGGTATCGGACAGCAATTCACCTGCAGCCTCCAGCCGATGGGCCGAAACACCATCGCCGAAGCGCTCGCGCAATTCATGCGCCCGTTCGAGCGTGCGATTGACGATGCGTATGTCGCGCACGCCGCGCTCCTTCAACGCATGGATGATGGCCCGCGCCGCGCCGCCGGCGCCAAGCACGACGACTGGCCCATTGCCGGCCCAGCCCGGCGCATATTCGTCGAGATTGGCCGCAAAGCCATGCGCATCCGTGTTGCCGCCCCATAGGCGGCCATCCTCGAACCACAGCGTGTTGACGGCGCCGATTTGCCCGGCTGCCGGATCGATCTTGTCGACAAGTTCGAACACGGCTTCCTTATGCGGAATGGTGACATTGCCGCCGCGAAAGCCGTTTTCCTGTAAATCCGCGATGAAGCCGGCCAGATCACCCGGTGCGACGTCAATCGCCTCGTAGCTGCCGGCCAGACCATAGGCCTTCAGCCAGTGACCGTGGATCTTTGGCGAACGCGAATGACCAATGGGATGGCCGATAACGAAGGCGTTTCTCACAATTTCAGCCATCGATGGCTCCCAGCCGGCGCAGTTCGGCAAGCAGCGGCATAAGCGGCAGGCCGACAATGGTGAAGTGGTCGCCTTCGACCTTCTCGAAAAGCTGGATACCTTCGCCCTCGATTTGATAGGCTCCGACGCTGGACAGAGCCCTGTCGCCCACCCGCGCCAGATGACGACCGATGAAGGCCGGTTCGAGCTGACGCATGGTGAGGCTGGCGATGCCGACATGTCGCCACAACACCGCGCCATCGCGCACCAGAACCGCGGCACTGTTCAACTGATGGGTCTTGCCCGACAGGGAGAGCAGCCGGCGGCGCGCGCCTTCCATATCGGCGGGCTTATGGAACACCTCGTCACCCAAGGACAGGGTCTGGTCGCAGCCCAGCACCAGAGCGCCCGGGCGTCTCTGGCTGACCTCGATAGCCTTAGCTTCCGCGAGGATCATCGCCACATCCTCCGGTGAAACACCGCTGTTCGCCAGCGGCGCTTCCACGGCGCGCTCATCGATTTCGGCAGGCACAGCCTCGATATCGAGACCCGCATCGACCAGCATCGCCTTACGGAACGAACTGCCGGAAGCAAGGATGAGTTTCTCGGCCATGGGACCCTCTGGCTTCTGTTGCGGCTGGAGTCAGCGATTACCGGCTCTTGTTGCGCAGGGCAAGAATGGCGGCGGCGGTCTCCTCGATCGATCGACGGCTGACATCGATCATCGGCCAGTTGTAGCGCGTGCAGATCTGGCGTGCATAGGCCAGTTCTTCCGTGATCGAGGCCCGGTCGACATAGTTGCCGCCTTCGAAGCCGCTTGTGTTGCCGAGCGTGCGATTCTGGCGGATTTGCGAGATACGCTCCGTCGTCGCCACCAGCCCCACGATCAGCGGTTTGGTCGCCCGGATCAGGCTTTCCGGCACCGGCACGCCCAGAACGATCGGAATATTGGCCGTCTTGATGCCGCGATTGGCCAGATAAATGCTGGTCGGCGTCTTGGACGTGCGCGAAATTCCAATCAGCACGATGTCGGCGTCGTCCATGTTGAGCGGCAATTGCCCGTCGTCATGCTCCATGGTGAAATTGAGCGCATCGATACGGCGGAAATAATCCGCGTCCAGCACATGCTGCGCGCCGACCCTGCGGCCGGCCGGCGTGCCCAGGTAGGACTGGAAGACAGTCAGCACCGGCTCCAGAACCGAAACGCACGGCAGGCCCATGGAAGCGCAGCGCTCGTCTATGAGGCGCGCCAGTTTCTGGTCGACGACCGTATAAAGGATGATGCCGGGCTCTTCCTCGATCTCCTCGAACACCTTCATCAGCTGCTTCTCGTTCCGGATCAGCGGATAGATGTGCTCGATGGCCCGCGCGTCCTTGTATTGCGCCGACGCCGCGCGGCCGGCAGCCAGCAGCGTTTCGCCGGTGGCGTCGGAAATCATATGCAGATGAAAGAAACTTTGCGGCTTGTTCACACTATACATCCGGCTCTGTGGGCGACTGTGGACAAGGCGCAGAGATTCCACGGCTGGCCGGGCGCGACTGTATCAGATGCCTGCTTGTCCACAATTCAGGCAGGCGTGCATTTCGTTTCGCGGCTGGGGACAAGATCGTGAACAGGCGGCAAAGCGACTCCTGGATCCACAGGCCGGAATTCCGGACCGATCTGGAATCTTTTTGATTCAGTTCGTGTTTCCGCCATTGTCCCCAGCATTCTACAGGCAGGACAATTTTAGTCGCGACAAAATGCTGGATGGCTTTCGAAGCCGCAAACGGGGAAAGATCGTAATCACCGATTCCAACAGACTCTAAGAATCAAAAGAATCTCTCATTTAGAGATTTATTTTTAGATTTGGGTCCTGAAAGCGAGACGCAATGAGCGCCGACCGGAAAATGATGCGGGTTCTGAAAGGTGAGGCGGTGTTCCCGCCGCCGCTATGGATGATGCGGCAGGCAGGCCGCTACCTGCCGGAATATCGCGAGAGCCGGAAGCAGGCGGGCTCCTTTCTCGATCTCTGCTACAGTCCCGACAGGGCCGTCGAAGTGACGCTGCAACCGATCGAGCGATTCGGTTTCGACGCCTCGATCCTGTTTTCCGACATTCTCGTCGTGCCCCATGCGCTTGGCCGCGACCTGAGGTTCGAGGAAGGCCGCGGTCCTTTGCTGACGCCGATCACACCCGGTGAAATCGATGCGCTCGACACGGAAGCGTTTCACGTGAATCTGGAACCCGTCTACGAGACGGTGCGGCGTCTGCGCGCGCAATTGCCGCATGAAACGACGCTGATCGGCTTCTGCGGCGCGCCCTGGACGGTCGCCACCTACATGATCGCCGGCCATGGCACGCCAGACCAGGCGCCAGCGCGGCTGTTCGCCTATCGCGAACCGGAGGCTTTCAGGAAATTGCTCGCCCTGCTGGCCGACCAGTCCGCAGCCTATCTGATCCGTCAGATCGAAGCGGGCGCGGATACGGTGCAGATTTTCGATTCCTGGTCGGGTGTGCTCGACGAAGCTTCTTTCGAGGCGTTCTGCGTGGAACCGGTGGCGCGTATCGTGCGCAAGGTTCATGAAGTTCACCCGGATGTGCCGGTCATCGGTTTTCCCAAGGGAGCGGGGACGCTCTATGGAACCTATCGCCAGAAGACCGGCGTGACTGCATTGGGGCTCGACTGGTCGGCGCCGCTGTCCCAGGCAATCGAATTGCAGAAGCAGGGAGCCGTGCAGGGTAATCTCGATCCGTTGCGGCTGGTCGCAGGCGGCAAGGCGCTGTCCGATGGCGTGGCGGCGATCCTCGACGCCCTGAAGGGCGGGCCGTTCATCTTCAACCTTGGGCACGGGATCGTTCCTGAAACGCCGATCGTCCATGTCGAGGCGATGGTGCGTCAGGTGCGCGGGGAAACCGGCTGATGACCAATGTTCAGGCGAGCAACCGCAACGCCGCCTTCCGGGCGCTGGTGGCGATTGTTATCCTCATCGCACTGGCGGCGGCGCTTTTTCTTGTCGCTTCCGAGGATGTTTACAACTGGATCAAGGCCTTCCACGTCATCGCCGTGATTTCGTGGATGGCTGGAATGCTCTATCTGCCGCGCCTGTTCGTCTATCATGCCGATGCGGAAAAGGGTTCGGTGCAGTCCGAAACTTTCAAGGTGATGGAACGTCGCCTGCTGCGGGCCATCATCAATCCGGCGATGACGGTGAGCTGGGTTCTCGGCTTGTGGCTTGCGTGGAAAGGGTTCGGCTTTCAGGGCGGCTGGCTGCACGCCAAGATCACCGCGGTGGTCCTGATGTCGGGCGTTCATGGATATCTTTCGGCCGCAGCGCGCAAGTTCGCCGAGGATCGTAATGAAAAAACGGCGAAGCACTGGCGAATCGTCAACGAAGTTCCTACCTTGCTGATGATCGCCATCGTCATTCTGGTGATCGTCAAGCCGTTCTGACGCACCCAAAAGCTGTCTTGCTCTTTGGCCAGTGTGGCGGTAAAAGGAAATCCCTCCTTTTCGCCTTGCGCCGTTCGTCTTTCCCATTCGACCGCGTCCGGCAATCCATCGCATTCGCCGATTCCCCGCCCAGCACATCCAGAGTCCCGCCATGCAGGAAATGAAACTCGCAGAGTTCAAGAACAAGAAGCCGCCAGAGCTGATCGCCTACGCCGAATCGCTCGAGGTCGAGAACGCCAGCGTCATGCGCAAGCAGGAGCTGATGTTCGCCATCCTCAAGAAACTGGCGGCGCAGGACATCGAAATCATCGGCGATGGCGTCGTTGAAGTGCTGCAGGACGGCTTTGGCTTCCTGCGCTCGGCCAACGCCAACTATCTGCCGGGTCCGGACGATATCTACATTTCGCCCTCGCAAATTCGCCGCTTTTCACTCAAGACCGGCGACACCGTCGAGGGACCGATCCGCAGCCCCAAGGAAGGCGAGCGTTATTTCGCCTTGCTGAAGGTCAACACGATCAATTTCGACGATCCGGAAAAGATCCGACACAAGATCCACTTCGACAATCTGACGCCGCTCTATCCGAACGAGCGGCTGAAGATGGAGGTCGACAATCCGACGACCAAGGATATCTCGCCACGCGTGATCGATCTGGTGGCGCCGCTTGGCAAGGGCCAGCGCGGACTGATCGTGGCGCCGCCGCGCACCGGCAAGACCGTGCTGCTGCAAAACATCGCCCATTCGATCACCACCAACCATCCCGAATGCTATCTGATCGTGCTGCTGATCGACGAGCGGCCCGAGGAAGTGACCGACATGCAGCGCTCGGTGAAGGGCGAAGTCGTGTCCTCGACCTTTGACGAGCCGGCTGCCCGCCATGTGCAGGTCGCTGAAATGGTCATCGAGAAGGCCAAGCGCCTGGTCGAGCACGGGCGCGATGTCGTCATCCTGCTTGATTCGATCACCCGCCTGGGCCGCGCCTACAACACTGTCGTGCCGTCCTCGGGCAAGGTGCTGACAGGCGGCGTGGACGCCAACGCATTGCAGCGTCCGAAACGCTTTTTCGGCGCGGCGCGCAACATCGAGGAAGGCGGATCGCTCACCATCATCGCGACCGCGCTGATCGATACCGGCAGCCGCATGGACGAAGTGATCTTCGAAGAGTTCAAGGGAACGGGCAACTCGGAAATCGTGCTGGACCGCAAGGTGGCCGACAAGCGCATCTTCCCGGCGATGGACATTCTCAAGTCCGGCACCCGCAAGGAAGACCTGCTGGTGGCGCGTCAGGATTTGCAGAAGATCTTCGTGCTGCGCCGCATTCTCGCGCCGATGGGTACGACCGATGCGATCGAATTCCTTATCGACAAGCTCAAGCAGACCAAGACCAATTCGGACTTCTTCGATTCGATGAATACCTGATTCCCGATAGGATTGGATCGGTACTGTTATCTGAAGGCGGGACCTAAGATCTCGCCTTCAGTGCTTTTTGAAGCATGGCGGGATCCGTGATCACTGGAAGACAGGTCTGCCCGGTGCAAAGATAGGCGCCCGGTTTGTCGGTCGAAGGCGTCAAGCCTCCCGGGAGGCTGACGCTCGCTGTGTCACCGATCGTCGTAACAAGGTCGATTCGACGCGGATCCGGGCATCGATTCGCTACCGGAACGTATTTGGGATTTTCAGGCTCTTCGATCAGGACCAATTTGTGCGGTTGGCGGGCCAGTTCACACGCGCTGAAGATGCCAATCTGTCCGTAGCTTTGCCGGCTGGCCCGACCCGCAGCATGTTCGGCGACGCGCCAGGTTTTCTCCTGGATATCCGTATCGCCGGTCACAGAAGCCAGACGTGTGAGCGCTTCGATGATCTGGCTTGTTGCGGAAGGGATGGCTTCATCGACATCGCCCCGGATGCGCATAGGCACATCATTGTTATCCGACGCGGTAAGATAGTAACCGGTTCCGGTTTCGTCGCCATGCCACCGATCGAGTTGCTCGATGAAGCGCCGGCCATGAGCGATGAAAATGGTTTCTCCGGTCGCCTCGAAAAGTGAAATCGCAGCGTTTGTCATGGCGGCGTAGTCGCTCGACAGGGCAGGGAACTGGGCTTTGTCGCCCAGTGTGGAATGCGGCAGGCGGCCTTCCCTGGCGGTATCGATGATATGCCGGAAGGCCATGCGCGCAGTCTCCACCCACTCCGGCCGCTCGAATGAGCGGCCACATTCGGCGAGAGCTGCAATCGCCAGCCCGTTCCAGTCGGTCAGAACCTTGTCGTCGCGGGTTGGGCGGGTGCGCTTTTCCCTCGCTTCCAGCAATCTCTGTTTGGGCGCTTTCAGGCTGTCTGAACAGATAGCGGACTTCAATGCCTGTTCATGCGTCTGGAACAGGATCGGCTTGCCTTCCCACGATTGCGGTTTCGCAAGGGAATGATGAGTGAAGAAGAGCGAGGAATCCTTTTCCAGAACGTCCTCGATTTCCTGCCTGTCCCAAACGTAAAAAAGCCCTTCCTCCCCCTCGCTATCGGCATTGAGGCTGGAGGCGAACGCGCCGCCATCCGCCTTCATTTCACGCAACAGGAAATCAACGGTTTCCTCGATTCGGATACGGAACAATTCCGGGCCGCCGTCGGCAAAGGCCCAGTTGGCCAGCCGCAGCAGTTGCGCATTGTCGTAAAGCATCTTCTCGAAATGCGGCACCAGCCATTGTGCGTCCGTGGAATAGCGCGCCAGTCCGCCGCCAATATGATCGTAGACGCCGCCGGCCAGCATATGTTCCAGACTGACGATAACGGCCGATCGATGTGCGACATCGCCGGTGTTGAGATAGGACAGCCACAATGCGTGCATGAAGGGTGCGTTCGGGAATTTCGGCGCGCCCTTCAAGCCTCCGGCTTCGCCATCTATCATGGCATGGATGCTCTCCGCGATATGGGGAAGGGTCTCCGCACGCAGAGCGCCTTTCTCATGGGATGGGCCAAGCCTGGCGCGGATATGGCCGCTTAGCGTATCGGCGCTGCGCAGTATGTCGGTTCGCTTGTTTCGCCATGCGCCGGATACTGCTTCGAGCACCTCCATAAAGCCGTGCCGACCAAAACGGGCGCGGGGCGGGAAGTAGGTGCCGCCCCAGAAGGGCTTTGCATCGGGCGTCAGAAACATGGTCAACGGCCAGCCGCCCTGATCGTTCATGGCCGTCAGGGCGGCCATGTAGATCTGATCTATATCGGGCCGTTCTTCGCGATCCACCTTGATATTGACGAACAGACGGTTCATGACCGCCGCTATCTCACTGTCCTCGAAGCTTTCATGGGCCATGACATGGCACCAATGGCACGCAGCATAGCCAATCGAGAGCAGAACAGGGCGGTCGAGGTCCCGGGCTTCCTGCAGTGCGGAAGAGGACCAGGGCCGCCAGTGCACGGGGTTGGCGGCGTGCTGCTGCAGATAGGGGCTGGCTTGATCGGCAAGCAGGTTGCGAGGCGGTAAGCTCATATGGCCGCCCTTGGCTGAGAAAGACGTTCAACTGGTAGATGGGTTTGCGGCGTGGAGCAAATGATATTCGGTGAAACCATCGTCGCGCTGTCGAGCGGACGTCTTCCCGCCGGCGTTGCGGTCATCAGGGTTTCGGGGCCAAATACTCGATTCGTTCTCGAAACGATCTGTGGTGAAGCACCATTGGCGCGTCGGGCTGCGCTCCGGACCCTGTATTCCTATCCCGACAAGGCGATACTGGACCGGGGATTGACGATATATTTCCCCGCGCCGCACAGCTTTACCGGGGAGGACGTCGCCGAGTTCCAGATACATGGCGGCCGGGCTGTGGTGGAAGCTTTGATGACCGCTCTCACGGCTATGCCGGGGGTGCGCCATGCCGAAGCCGGAGAGTTCACCCGCCGCGCTTTCATGAACGGGAAGCTGGATCTTGTACAAACCGAGGCTTTGGCGGATCTGATCAATGCGGACACAGAGGCCCAAAGGCGATTTGCGCAACGCAACGCCGACGGCGCCCAGAGCGCTCTCTATACGGGTTGGCGGCAGCGCCTCATTCATGCCCGTGCGATGATCGAAGCCGAAATCGATTTCGCCGACGAAAGCGACGTTCCCGGCTCTCTCGCGGATACAGTATGGGCCGATATGGAAAACCTTGCAGAAGATGTGAGCACACACATCAAGGGCTTTGCTGCCGCTGAAATTATCCAGGATGGCTTCAAGGTGGTGATACTGGGCGCGCCGAATGCGGGCAAATCAAGCCTGTTCAATGCGCTTGCGCGACGTGACGTCGCGATCGTCACTGACGAACCAGGGACGACCCGTGACCTTCTGGATGTGACGCTGGACCTTGGCGGACTGAAGATCGTGATCACCGATACCGCGGGCTTGCGGGAAAATGCCGGAACGATCGAGGCGATAGGCATTGAGAAAGCGAGAGAGAGAAGCCGGCAAGCCGACCTTGTGCTGGCTCTTGAAGACATGTCCGCTCCACAACCCGTGGAAACCGACTGGCTCAAATCCGATAGTATCAAGGTGGGAACGAAGCTCGATCTGGACTGCGACCCCGATCAGCAGGGGGAGACCTATGATCTCACCATTTCATCTCTGACGGGCGAGGGCGTAGCGGGGCTTCTCGCAGCCATACGGCGGCGCGCGGAACAAAGCCTGTCCTTGGTGGGCGACGTTCTGCCAACAAGATTGCGACATGTGGAATTATTGAGTGACACACTTCGCCATCTGAGGAAGGCCAGGAGCGGCTTTGGGCAACCTCTCGAACTCAGAGCGGAAGAGCTTCGGCTGGCCGCGGACGCTCTCGGGCGCATTACCGGTGCGATCGATGTGGAAGATCTGCTGGACGTCATCTTTTCGCAGTTTTGTATTGGCAAGTGACTCACGTGAAACACTGTGACAAAAGCTGACTCACGTGAAACACGCCCGCCCGATAACGAGCCGTTCGTTTCACGTGAAACAATGGCAAACACCATTGACACGGCGTCAGCGCATGAACATCTGTCTCTAACGAACAGAGAAATCGAAATGAAGTCCAGTTACGACGTAATCGTGGTCGGTGGTGGGCATGCCGGATGTGAAGCTGCAAGCGCTTCGGCGCGCGCCGGCGCAGCCACGGCGCTGATAACCCTACGCGCCGATACGATCGGCGTGATGTCCTGCAATCCGGCCATTGGCGGGCTTGGCAAAGGCCAGCTTGTCCGGGAGGTCGATGCTCTCGATGGCTTGATGGGCCGAATGGCCGATGAGGCCGGCATCCAGTTCCGTATGCTCAATCGGCGCAAAGGGCCTGCGGTACGAGGCCCCCGGACGCAAGCGGACCGCAAGCTTTACAGGCTGGCCGTTCAGGCCGCGTTACGCCAGCAGGCGGATCTCGATGTTCTCGAAGGCGAGGTTCATGATCTTGAAATATCTGAGGGCAGAATAGCCTCGATTGTTCTGGCGGATGGCCGGAAGTTACAGTGCGGCTCGGTAGTTCTCACCACCGGAACGTTTCTGCGCGGACTCATCCATATCGGGGATCGAAAGATCATTGCCGGCCGCATGAATGAGCAGGCAACCACCGGGCTCTCGGCAACCATGACCCGCGCGGGGTTCAGGCTTGGTCGCCTGAAGACCGGAACACCTCCGCGTCTCGATGGAAGAACCATCGATTGGAACTCGCTGGATCTGCAATCCGCAGATGACGACCCCGTGCCGTTCTCCACGATGACGGAGAGCATCACAGTTCCCCAGATCAAATGCGGCATAACGCGAACCACATCCGCCACGCACGAACTTATTCGGGCCAATCTTGAACGTTCGGCCATGTATTCGGGCTCGATCGAGGGTATCGGTCCGCGCTATTGCCCTTCCATCGAGGACAAGATCGTCAAGTTCGGCGACCGTGATACGCACCAGATATTCCTGGAGCCGGAAGGTCTGGACGATCACACCGTCTACCCGAACGGTATCTCGACGTCGCTACCGGAAGACGTTCAGCTTGATATCCTCAAGACCATACCGGGGCTGGAGAAGGCCGACATGCTGCAGCCCGGCTACGCCATTGAATATGATCATATCGATCCGCGAGAGCTTGACGCCACACTTGAGACAAAGCGGGTAAAGGGCTTGTTTCTGGCGGGGCAGATCAATGGCACCACGGGTTATGAGGAAGCCGCCGGTCAGGGCTTGCTGGCGGGGATCAATGCTGCGCATTGCGCTTCGGGTTCCGAGCTGATCACCATAAGCCGGACGGAGGCGTATATAGGCGTGATGGTGGACGACCTGATCCACAGAGGCGTGACCGAGCCGTATCGAATGTTCACCTCGAGAGCGGAGTTCCGCCTGTCGCTGCGTGCTGACAACGCAGACGAACGGTTGACACCTTTGGCCGTCCATCTGGGTATCGCCTCGCGTGAACGAGCATCTCATTTTGAACGGTCCCGCAAGGCGCTGGACCGGGCTCGGGATCTGGCGCGATCAATTGAACTCACTCCGCGCGAAGCTTCTCGCCTTGGATTGGTGATCAATCAGGATGGCGTACGTCGCACGGCCTATGAACTGCTCAGCTATGAGAGCGTCGATGTTAGATGGTTGGCCAGGCTTGATCCGGCCTTCGACGCGATCGGCAGGAAAACGGCTGAAGCTCTGGAGATCGAGGCAAAATACGCCGTCTATATGGAGAGGCAGAAGGCGGATGTCGCGCGGATACAGGCTGAGGAATCCCGGATGATCCCGCGTGATATGGACTTTGGCAATGTTCCGGGTCTGTCGAATGAGCTGAAGCAAAAAATGAAGCTGAGGCAACCGCGTTCGATCGCCGAAGCGAACCGTATCGAAGGCATGACCCCGGCGGCTTTGGCGATCATCGTCGCTCACATCCGAAATTACGAAACCACCCTGCGGAAGGGCGCGGCATGAGCGACAAGCGGTTTGTGGCGCTGCAAACGGCTGCTGGCCCCGTTTCACGTGAAACGTTTGAAGCCCTGTTGCTATTTGAAGGCCAATTCCTGAAATGGAATCAGCGGATCAATCTCGCTGCAAATTCCACATTGTCGGATGTCTGGGGCAGGCATATCGTGGACAGCGCCCAACTTGCCGCTTTGGCGCCGGCTGCGACAAGGTGGCTGGATCTCGGGTCGGGAGGCGGTTTCCCGGGTATCGTTCTGGCATTTCTGATGCGGGATCGTGGTGGCGCCATCGATCTCGTTGAAAGCAACCGCAAGAAGGCGGGCTTTCTGCAGGCGATGACCGGCGAGTTCGATCTTCCTGCTCGTGTCATCGCCCGGCGGATCGAAGACGCGCCGGCGTTTGTGGACAAGCCGCAAGTGGTGACCGCGCGCGCGCTGGCGGCTTTGCCCTTACTCCTCGAATTGGCGTCTCCGTGGTTGCTGGGAGGAGCCTTGGCGCTCTTCCATAAAGGCCGGGATTACCGGGCCGAGATTGAAGAAAGCAGTCAACGTTGGTCATTCGATCTGGTAGAACATAAAAGCTCGACGGATTCCGAAGGAGTCGTACTCGAGATCAGTGGTTTAAGCGTCAGATAAACGCATACGTCTATCGGAATGAAATTCCGGCAGGAAAGCATGATCAGCAGCAAACCCCGTATCATAACCGTGGCGAATCAGAAGGGCGGTGTCGGCAAGACGACAACGGCCATCAATCTCGCCACCGCGTTGGCGGCTATCGGCGAAAAGGTTCTCATCGTCGATCTGGATCCGCAGGGAAATGCCAGCACCGGGCTCGGCGTTGACCGCAAGGACCGTCCTGTTTCGTCCTATGACGTTCTGACCGGGGAAGCGACCATCGAGGAGGCCTCCGTCCAGACGGCGGTGCCGGGGCTGGCGATCGTGCCGTCCACTCTGGACCTGCTTGGCGTCGAGATGGAAATCGCGTCCGCTCCGGACAGGGTTCTGCGATTGCGGAATGCTCTTCGTGCAACATCGGAGCGCGCCAATCCGTTCACCTACGTTCTTATCGATTGTCCGCCGTCGCTGAATCTTCTGACGCTCAATTCCATGGCTGCTGCGGATTCGGTTCTGGTTCCTTTGCAATGCGAGTTTTTCGCGCTGGAAGGTCTCAGTCAGTTGCTTGAGACGGTTCAGCAGGTGCGGGGCTCGATCAATCCGCAACTTGAGATCCAGGGCATCGTGCTGACCATGTTCGATGGTCGGAACAACCTGGCCAATCAGGTGGTGCAGGATGTGCGCGCGCATATGGGTGAGAAGGTGTATGAGACCGTCATTCCGCGGAATGTCCGCGTCTCTGAAGCTCCGTCCTATGGCAAGCCGGCCATATTGTATGATCTGAAATGCTCCGGTAGCCAGGCGTATCTGCAGCTCGCTTCGGAAGTCATACGGCGTGAGCGCAGGTTGCGAGCAGCATGAAATCCAGCAAATCGATAGATTGATTCGGTAATGAAACGGTTTTGGTGAACGATGAGCGAAGATCCTTCAAGAAAGCGGCTGGGGCGGGGATTGGCGGCTCTGATCGGTGAAATCGACCGGCCGGTGGAGCCGGAAAAGCCGGTGACCACAGCCGACGGCAAGGTTCCGATCGAGTTCGTCGCTCCCAATCCGCGCAACCCGCGCCGATATTTCGGCGAGTCTGAACTGACGGATCTTGCGCAGTCCATTCGCGAACATGGCATCGTCCAGCCGGTTGTGGTGCGCCCTGCCGCCGAGCAGCAGGGACGATACGAGATCATTGCGGGCGAACGCCGCTGGCGCGCCGCCCAGCGGGCCGGACTGGTCGAGATTCCGGTGATCGTGCGCGAGGTCAGCGATCGCACCGCGCTTGAACTGGCCATCATCGAAAACGTGCAGCGCGCCGATCTCAATCCGATCGAAGAAGCGTTGGGATATGAGCAACTCATCGAGGAACACAGCTACAGCCAGGCCGATCTGGGGCAGGTGATCGGCAAGAGCCGCAGTCATGTCGCCAATACGCTGCGCCTGCTGAAGCTGCCCGACGTGATCCGCGATCTTGTGGTCGACGGTTCTTTGTCCGCCGGCCATGCGCGAACCCTTGTCACGGTCGAAGACCCCGTGGGATTGGCCAGGCGCATCATCGATGAAGGGCTGTCGGTGCGTCAGGCGGAAGCGCTGGCGCAAGCGCCGGAAGCGCCCGTTCGCGAAAGCCGCTCTTCGGCCTCTGCTGAAAAGGACGCCGATACGCTTGCGCTGGAAAAGCTGCTTGGCGACACGATCGGCATGAAGGTCACGATCGCCCACAAGGAGCGGGGCGGTGAACTGCGCGTGGCCTACAAGACGCTCGACCAGCTCGATGAACTGTGCCGCAAGCTGAAGCTCTAGATTTCGACAATCAGGCCCGCAACGCAGCGGGCCTTTTTCTTATCTAATTGTATTATCATTGCTTTTTTAAATCACTGCCGCGAAAGGCGCGCGCTTTCCACAGCGATTCCGAGCAGGGCCTGCCTGACCAGCGCTGAAGCGAGTTCGGGACGGCGACGCGATTGCAGGACAGCATTCTGAAGCCGGGCCAATGCGCGTTCGATGGATTGCCGGCGCCAGCGCTCCAGTGTGCGTTCGATGAGTTTTCGCCGTGAGAAGAAAACGGGCGGCCGAGCGCCGGCCACGACCGAAGCGGCGTTGCGGCCACCTTCCTCCATTGCACCGCGCATGGCGTGGAGCGCATGAAACTGGCGCATTGCGCCGGACAGCGCCAGAAACGGCTGACCCCCGGCCTGACAATGACGCGCGAAAGCCATGTCGAAATCGCCGATGCGTCCGTCGAGGAGAGCGTCCACGGCATCATCGAGAGATTGCCCCGACACGTCACCGGTCATCATCCTGACGTCTTCCAGAGAGATTTCCGACTGACCTTGCGCGTAGAGCGTAAGCTTCTGCAATTCCGCGCGGGTGGCGAGACGATCGCCACCGAGATTACGGCGCAGCGCCTGTCTTGCCTCCAGCGCCATGGTCAGGCCCGCCTTGCGCAACTCGTCGTCGATGACGGCCTCGATGTCGCGGCTGTCGTCCGCATAGCAGGGCAGAGCCATGGCGCCTTGCGCCGTCTCGACAACCGTGCGGAGCGCCGCGCCTTTCTTCAGGTCGCCCGCCTCGATGAGTATGGTCGCGTCACGGAGCGGGGTGGCAAGCAGAGCTTTCACCTCGTCGGCGAGCCCCTTCTGGCCGGCGGCGTTGCGAACCCACAGAAGGCGGCGATCGGTGAACATCGGCACGGTGTGCGCTTCCTGGGACAACCGCCCCTCGCCCTTTTCAACTTCCGAACCATCCAGTTTCACGACGCTGAACGGGTCGTCCAGCGGCAGGCCGGTGCGTTCAGCATAAGCCTTGCCACGTTCCGCTACGAGCCCACGGTCAGGGCCGTAGAGCAGAACGAGGAAAGTTCCCGGATCCGGCCTCGCCAGCCAGGAATCGACTTCATGTGCTTTCTTCTGTGCCATGCGGTCTTTTAGCACGCCGTGGGTAAGTAGGAACCGGTCCCGAACGACGAAGTGTGCAAATGCCGCCCCGGTTCGCCCCAGGCGGTGTTTCAAATCCCTGGCGCAGGTTCCGCGAAGTGGCCGGATGTGTGGGAACGAAATGCCGGCGCGCAGCATTGCTTCGTGGACGAGCATTTCCTGTTCCCATTATTGCCGCCGGATGATCGTCAAAAACGGGAAATTGCTCCGGTTTCCTGCCAGTATCGCTCCATCGCCGCCGCGAACCGCGTCGCTGCTGGTCAGGCCGCGATAATGTGCGATGATCGGACGTGGCGACAGGAGGAGAGGTCATGACCGATACCGGAATGTTGCGTTTTCACGTGCCTGAACCGGAGGTGAGACCGGGCGGGGCGCCGGATTTTTCGAATGTGCCGATCCCGAAGGCCGGCTCCGTGCCGCGTCCCGAGATCGATGTCGATCCGCGCGACATCCGAGACCTCGCCTTTTCCATCATCAGGGTTCTCAACCGGGCCGGCGAAGCTGTCGGGCCCTGGTCCGGCTTGCTCTCCGAGGAGGAACTGCTTGAGGGCCTGCGCCATATGATGACGCTGCGCGCCTTCGACGCGCGCATGCAGATGGCGCAGCGGCAGGGCAAGACTTCATTCTACATGCAGCATCTGGGCGAGGAGGCGGTAAGCTGCGCCTTTCGCAAGGCGCTGGCGCCGGGCGACATGAATTTCCCGACCTATCGTCAGGCCGGGCTGCTGATCGCGGGCGGCTATCCGATGGTCACCATGATGAACCAGATCTATTCCAACGAGGCCGACCCCCTGAAAGGCCGGCAACTGCCGATCATGTATTCCTCGAAGGAGCATGGCTTCTTCTCGATCTCCGGCAATCTGGCCACGCAGTATATTCAGGCGGTGGGCTGGGCGATGGCTTCGGCCATCAGCGGCGACAATCGTATCGCCGTGGGCTGGATCGGCGATGGATCGACGGCTGAATCCGACTTCCACGCGGCGCTGGTGTTCGCCTCCACCTACAAGGCTCCGGTGGTGCTCAATGTGGTCAACAACCAGTGGGCGATTTCGACGTTTCAGGGGATCGCCCGCGGCGGCTCGGGAACATTCGCCGCGCGCGGTCTTGGCTTCGGCATTCCGGCGCTACGGGTCGACGGCAATGATTACCTCGCCGTGCATGCGGTGGCGAAATGGGCGATCGAACGGGCGCGGCGCAATCTGGGACCGACGCTGGTCGAGCACGTAACCTACCGCGCCGGCGCGCATTCGAGCTCCGACGATCCCTCCGCCTATCGGCCCAAGGCCGAATCGGATGCCTGGCCTCTCGGCGACCCGGTCATCCGGCTGAAGAATCATCTCATCCGGCTTGGCGCGTGGTCGGAGGAACGACATGCCCAGGCGGAAGCGGAAATTCTCGATACGGTGATCGCGGCGCAGAAAGCGGCTGAAGAAAACGGCACGCTGCACTCCGGCAACAAGCCTTCCATGCGCGACATGTTCGAAGGGGTGTATGAGCGGATGCCGCCGCATTTACGGCGTCAGCGCCAGCAGGCGGGGGTGTAGGCCATGGCGCGCAAGACCATGATCGAGGCCATTCGCGACGCCATGGATGTTTCCATGGGTCGCGACGAGCGGGTCATCGTGTTTGGCGAGGACGTCGGCTTCTTCGGCGGCGTGTTCCGCTGCACGGCCGGTTTGCAGGCCAAATATGGCAAGAGCCGCTGTTTCGATGCGCCGATCAACGAATCCGGCATTGTCGGCGCCGCCATAGGCATGGCGGCCTACGGGCTGCGGCCATGCGTGGAAGTGCAGTTCGCCGACTATGTCTATCCGGGTTATGACCAGATCGTTTCGGAGGCGGCGCGGCTGCGCTATCGTTCCAATGGCGATTTCACCTGTCCGATCGTGGTGCGCATGCCGTCCGGCGGCGGCATATTCGGCGGGCAGACCCATAGCCAGAGCCCGGAGGCGCTGTTCACCCATGTCTCCGGTCTGAAGGTGGTGGTGCCGTCCAATCCGCGTGACGCCAAGGGCCTTCTGATCGCGGCGATCGAAGACCCCGATCCGGTGATCTTCTTCGAACCGAAACGCCTCTACAACGGCCCGTTCGACGGACATCACGAACGCCCGGTCACGCCTTGGTCGAAGCATGAGCTGGGCGAGGTGCCGGACGGGCACTACACCGTGCCGCTCGGCAAGGCCGCGATCCGGAGCGAGGGCGACGACGTCACCGTCCTGGCCTACGGCACCATGGTCTACGTGGCCGAAGCCGCAGCCAGGGAGACGGGCGTCGACGCCGAGATCATCGATCTGCGGACCTTGCTGCCGCTCGATCTCGACGCCATCGTCGCCTCGGTGAGCAAGACCGGGCGCTGCGTGGTGGTGCACGAGGCGACGCAGACCTCGGGTTTCGGCGCCGAGCTCGCCGCTCTGGTGCAGGAGCGCTGTTTCTACCAGCTGGAAGCGCCGATAGCGCGGGTCACGGGCTGGGACACGCCCTATCCGCATGCGCAGGAATGGGACTATTTCCCAGGCCCGGCGCGCGTCGGCCGTGCGCTCATGGAAACGATGGAGGCTTGAGATGGGCGAACATGTCATCAGGCTTCCCGATGTCGGCGAGGGTGTGGCGGAAGCCGAACTGGTCGAATGGCACGTCAAGGTCGGCGACATGGTGCGCGAGGACACGGTTCTGGCCGCCGTGATGACCGACAAGGCGACGGTCGAGATTCCTTCGCCGGTGGACGGTGAAATCCTGTGGCTTGGCGCGGAGATCGGCGACACGGTCGCCATCGGCTCACCCATCGTGCGGCTCAAGGTGGCCGGCGAGGGCAATACTGGGCATGGCGAGGCGTCGCCGGAACCACAGGCGGCTCCCGAAGCCTCCGGTCAGGAAGAAAAAGCAGCTTCCGCTCCCGACAAGGCGGCGATGCCTTCTGTTTCGGAGCGCGGTGGGGAGCCTGCGGCGACTCCGACTCCAGGCCCGACCACGGCCCGGCAGGGCGGGGTGCGTGGGGTCAGCGCGCCGCGCCGCGAAGGCGAGAAGCCGCTGGCTTCGCCCGCAGTGCGTCTCAGGGCGAAAGAAGCCGGCGTCGATCTGCGGCAAGTGCCGGGCAGCGGCCCGGCCGGCCGCATCGGGCATGAAGATCTCGACGCCTTCATCGCGCGCGGCGCTCAGGCGACCAGGGGCTCCGGCCTCGTGCGCAGCGACAAGGTCGAGGAGATCAAGGTTGTCGGCCTGCGTCGCAAGATCGCTGAGAAGATGCAACTCGCCAAAACGCGCATTCCGCACATCACCTATGTCGAAGAGGTGGATGTCACGGCGCTGGAAGAGCTGCGTGCCGGGCTCAACAAGCAAAAGGCGGGTTCGGATAGGCCGAAGCTGACGCTGTTGCCCTTCCTCATGCGCGCCATGGTCAGAGCCATTGCCGAGCAACCGCATCTCAACGCTCTCTATGACGACGACGCCGGCGTCATCCGCCAGTATGGCGGGGTGCATATCGGCATCGCCGCACAGACCGCCAGCGGTCTCGTCGTGCCGGTTGTGAAGCACGCGGAGGCGCTTGACCTTTGGGAGAGCGGCGTCGAACTGAACCGGCTGGCGGAAGCTGCGAAATCCGGCACGGCGACGCGCGAGGAACTGTCCGGCTCCACCATCACCATCACCTCGCTCGGGGCGATGGGCGGCGTGGTGACGACGCCGGTCATAAACTATCCGGAAGTGGCCATCATCGGTGTCAACAAGATGATGGTGCGGCCCATGTGGGATGGCGCGCAGTTCGTGCCGCGCAAGATGATGAACCTGTCGTCCTCCTTCGACCATCGTGTCATCGACGGCTGGGACGCCGCCGTCTTCGTGCAGCGCATCAAAGGGCTGCTCGAAACTCCGGCCATGATTTTCGTGGGAGAATGACCATGCGGCCAATATTCCGATGCCGGCTAAATAAATTGAGCGAAGGAATGGCCGAATGAAGGAGATATCCTGCAAGCTTCTGATCATCGGCGCTGGTCCGGGCGGTTATGTCTGCGCCATCCGGGCGGGGCAGCTCGGACTGGACACAGTAATCGTCGAGGCCGGAAAACCCGGCGGAACCTGCCTCAACATCGGCTGTATACCCTCAAAAGCCCTGATCCATGCCGCCGATGAGTTCGAAAAGGCGGTTCATCGCGCCGGAAATGACGATCCTCTCGGAATTTCCGCCAGCGCGCCGACACTCGATTTCTTAAAAACGCTGGCCTGGAAAGATGGTATAGTTAGCCGACTTACCAGCGGTGTCGCAGGCTTGCTCAAAAAGGCCCGGGTCAAATATGTGCAGGGCCACGCGCGTTTTCGGGACGGCAAGACGATCGAGGTCCAGACCGAAACAGGTTTGCAGATCATCCGGGCCGAGAATGTCGTCATCGCCACCGGTTCTGCGCCGGTCGAACTGCCTTCCCTGCCTTTCGGCGGACGGGTGATCTCGTCCACCGAAGCGCTGTCGCTCAAGGGCGTGCCGCAGAAACTGGCCGTGGTGGGCGGCGGCTATATCGGACTGGAGCTCGGCATTGCCTTCGCCAGGCTGGGCGCCAGGGTGACCATCGTCGAGGCCCTGCCGCGCATCCTTGCCCTGTATGACGCCGAGCTGGTGCGGCCGGTTTCGAAGCGGCTTGCGGCCCTTGGCGTCGACGTCCTGGTCGGGGCAAAGGCCAAAGGCCTGTCCTCGAAAGGCGATGCGCTGCTGGTCGAGACCGCCGACGGCAAGGACAGGAAGATCGCCGCCGACCAGGTGCTGGTCACCATTGGCCGCAAGCCGGTGACGGAGGGATGGGGTCTCGAAGAGATCGACCTCGACATGAAGGGCCGCTTCATCCGCATCGACGACCGCTGCCGCACCTCCATGCGTGGCGTCTATGCCATTGGTGACGTCACCGGCGAGCCGATGCTGGCGCACCGGGCCATGGCGCAGGGCGAGATGGTGGCCGAAATCGTCGCCGGCCACCGGCGCAGTTGGGACAAGCGCGCCATTCCCGCCATCTGCTTCACCGATCCCGAACTGGTGATAGCCGGACTGTCTCCGGAGGAAGCGAAGGCGCAGGGCGAAATCAAGATCGGAATGTTTCCCTTTTCCGCCAATGGCCGGGCCATGACAAGGCAGGGCGAGGACGGCTTCGTACGCGTGGTGGCGCGGGCGGACAATCATCTGGTGCTGGGCGTTCAGGCGGTCGGGCAGGGCGTGTCCGAGCTGTCGGCCGCTTTCGGGCTGGCGCTGGAAATGGGCGCGCGGCTGGAAGACATCGCCGGCGCCATCCATGCGCACCCGACGCAGGGCGAGGCCTTTCAGGAAGCCGCGCTCAAGGCGCTCGGTCTGGCGCTGCACGCGTGAACGGCCGTTGCGCCTACCGGCGCGCCTCTACGCCGACGGTCTGTTGTCCGGCGACAGGCCCGTCATCCAGAAGGATGGCGGGCGGCTTTTCTCTCTAAAATTAGTTGATCAGTAGGGCGAGCGGCACTGCCTTCGCGGTCCATTATAGGGCTGGAACGTATTGTCCGATGCGCGGTAGCTGCGATACTGGCCATAGCACCATTGCACATGTGCGTTACCGCCCTGCGGCTGATTGGCGATAGCGCCGCCGATTGCTGCACCAAGACCGAACGCGGCCAAGGGATACCAGAAACCGTCCGAGTGACGGCGATAGCCCCTGCGCTGACTGCGCTGGCCTGTATATCCTTTCCAGTGCCCTCGCCGATTGGCGTTCGATTGATGATTGGGGCGCTTCCTCAATTGCCTCTTGTATTGGATGGTTTGAAAGTCCGACTGGACGCCCGACACGGTAATTGGCGCCACAGGCGCGACCGGAGCTGCGGCGGAAGGAGCGACGCCCGCCATCCCAAACGCCAAGCTGAGCGAGCTGGCGCAGAATGCTGACATGATTTTTTTCAATTGTGCCTCCAGATGTTGCCGAGCGCGGGTTCGCCCGAAACATACCAATGAGTGGGAAGATATTTCGTTCCATGGTTGAACTGGCTGTTCGGTCGCCGCCGTACCCGCAGCCTCGCGACTCGTTGGCGAGGCGTTAATGCCCGAGTACCTTTTCCATAGCGTCGGGGCGGTTTTGCATGGCGAGCTTGTCCATGATGGTGGCGCTGGCTTCGTTGAGGCCGACAACCTTGATGTCGACGCCGGACCTGCGGAATTTGAGAACGGCCTTGTCGATGGCGTTGACGCCGGTGAGGTCCCAGATATGGGCCCGGCTGACGTCGATGGTGACCCCATCCAGCGGTTCCGCAAAATTGAAGGCGTGGAGGAATTCGTCGGCGGACGCAAAGAATATCTGGCCTTCGATATAATAGTTCCGGTGCCTGCTGTCGTCTGAAAGCGTGGAGGTGACGCGGAAGATCTGCGCGACCTTCCAGGCGAAGAAAATCCCCGAAAGCAGGACGCCGACGCCGACGCCGAGCGCCAGATTGCGCGTGGCGACGACAGTGATCACCGTAGCCAGCATGACGAGGCTGGAGCGGCGCGGGTGGTGGCGCAGATCATTCAGGGATGACCAGTTGAAGGTTCCGACCGACACCATGATCATGATGGCGACGAGGGCGGGCATGGGGATGAGGCCGACCAGATCGCCCAGCACCACCAGCAGGAACAGCAGGAAGGCGCCGGCGGTGAAAGTCGAAAGCCTGGTGCGGCCGCCCGACTTCACGTTGATCACCGACTGACCGATCATGGCGCAGCCGCCCATGCCGCCAAAGAAGCCGCTGGCGATGTTGGCGACGCCCTGGCCGATGCTCTCGCGGTTCTTGTCGCTGTTTGTGTCTGTCATCTGATCGACGATCGACGCGGTCAGCAGGCTTTCGAGCAGGCCAACGGCGGCGACGGCGATCGAGGTGGGCAGGATGATCAGCAAGGTTTCGAGGTTGAGCGGAACATCGGGGAACATCAGGCTGGGCAGGGAAGCAGGCAACTCGCCAAGATCGGCCACGGTGCGGATGTCTATTCCGAGCGCGAGCGCGAGAGCGGTCAAGACGAGAATGCAGATCAATGGGGAAGGCACGACCCTGGTCAGCCTCGGAAACAGGTAGATAATGGCGAGGCCGGCGGCGATCAGAACATAGGTTTCCCACGTCACCCCGATCAACTCCGGCAGTTGGGTCATGAAGATGAGGATGGCGAGCGCGTTGACGAAGCCCGTCATCACCGAGCGCGAGACGAACCGCATGATGGAGCCGATGCGCAGCCAGCCGGCGACGATCTGGATGACGCCGGCGAGAATGGTGGCGGCGAGCAGATATTGAAGCCCGTGCTCGCGCACCAGCGCGCCGAACAGCACCGCTGTGGCGGCCGTAGCGGCCGAGATCATGGCGGGGCGGCCGCCGGCGAAGGAAATGACGATGGCGATGACCACCGAGGCGTAGAGCCCGACCCGCGGATCGACGCCCGCGATGATGGAAAAGCCGATGGCCTCGGGGATCAGGGCAAGGGCGACGACGACGCCGGCGAGGATATCGGCGCGAATGTTGGAGAACCAGTCACGGCGGATTTTTTCAATTGAGAACATCAATGCGCAATGTAGCTCCCGGTCGGTTCGCGGAGCGAGCCAGACGCTTGGAAAGTGAGCTTTTTCTCGAGTGTCCGGCGGATCGGCGGCCGGAAGAGCCACCCGGAATTTCACCGGGTCCAGGATGAGTGCAAGTGGTCATTGCCACAGCAATCTCTTGCTGACAAGACGAGAGCCCGGTTGTGCTCGATGTCCGCCGGAATGGTGCTTGTCGGCCTAAGCCACTGATTTTATTGGTGATCCCGGCAGGAATCGAACCTGCGACCTACAGATTAGGAATCTGCCGCTCTATCCTACTGAGCTACGGGACCACTGGAGCAGACACATAACGGTTTCGCGTCCGCTCGCCAAGGCTGGGATTGAGCAAAAATCCGCTCCGCCGCCGGAAAATCGAGCGGGAGACCGGATCAGGCAGCCAGGGCCGTTTCCGCCAGCCTGACCCAGTAGCTGACGCCGTGCGGGATCGCTTCGTCGTTGAAATCATAGGCGGGATGATGGAGGCCGGCGGTGTCGCCATTGCCGATGAAGATGAACGCGCCGGGCCGCGCTTCCAGCATGTAGGAAAAATCCTCGCCGGCCATCAGCGGCTGCATGTCCCGATCGACCTGGCTTGCGCCCGCGACCTCGGCGGCCACATCGCCGGCGAAGACGGTTTCATGCGCATGGTTGAAGGTCACCGGATAATTGGGCCGGAAATCGAGTTCGACCGCTACGCCGAAGGTGGCGGCCGTGCCGTCACACACGGCCTGCAGGCGTTGCTGGGCCAGCTTTGCCGTTTCGGTTTTCAGCGTGCGAACCGTGCCGGCGAGCAGGGCGTTTTCGGGAATGATGTTGTGGGCGTCGCCGGCATGGAATTTGGTGATCGACACCACGCCCGCTTCCAGCGGATCGACATTGCGGCCGACGATGGACTGGGTGGCGGTCACCAGATGGCTGGCGGCCACGACCGGATCCATGGAGTGATGAGGCATCGCGGCGTGCCCGCCGCGTCCGGACACCTTGATGTCGAATTCGGCGGTCGCGGCGAGGATCGGCCCCTGGCGGATCGCGAACTGGCCGACCGGCAGGCCAGGCATATTGTGCATGCCGAACACATTCTCGATGCCGAAGCGCTCCATCAACCCGTCGCTGACCATTTCGCGGCCGCCGCCACCACCTTCCTCGGCGGGCTGGAAGATCACCACGACAGCGCCGGCGAAATTGCGGGTCTCGGCCAGATAGGCGGCCGCGCCGAGCAGCATGGCGGTGTGGCCGTCATGGCCGCAGGCATGCATCTTGCCGTCATGAGTCGAGGCATAGGGCTTGCCCGTGATTTCGCCGATCGGCAGCGCATCCATGTCGGCGCGCAGGCCGACGGTGCGTCCGTCGCCCAACCTGCCGCGGATGACGCCAACCACACCCGTGCGGCCAATTCCGGTCACGATCTCGTCGCAGCCGAAGGCGCGCAGCTTGCCGGCCACGAAGGCGGCTGTCTCGATGACGTCGAAGCCGAGTTCAGGCTTGCTGTGCAGATGGCGGCGCCAGCCGGCGACTTCTTCCTGCATTTCGGCGGCGCGGTTCAGGATCGGCATTGCTTCTCTCGGCTCCGGATGGACAAATCACGATCGCGGGACGACGACCGGCCTTTGCCATGTTGATGTCATATAGGTTAAATAGCACCGGCTGAAGCGGCCGGGGAAGAGCGGGCGGCGCCATTGCTGCGCGCGCGGGGCCAGACCGACCACGGCACAGGATATTTGAGATTGTGATGACCACCACGCGTTTCGTGAAACTGGCGCTTTTCGGCGCGCTCGGACTTGGCGCTCTTTCGGCGCCTGCGTCCGCAAATCCGACGCTGCTTTTCGAACTGAACACAGGCAAGGTGCTTGCGCATGAAGATGCGTTCAAGCGCTGGTATCCGGCGTCCCTGACCAAGATGATGACCGCCTATGTCGCCTTCCGGGCCATCGAAGCGGGTGAGGTGGCGCTCGATTCGCCGATCAGAATGACCCGCACCGCCGTCAACCAGCCGCCCAGCAAAATGGGCTTCAAGGTCGGCCAGGTGATGCGGCTCGACAATGCGCTGAAGATGATGATGATCAAGTCGGCCAATGACGTGGCGATGGCGATCGGCGAGAATATCGGCGGCACGCAGGCCGATTTCGCACGGCGCATGAACGCCGAAGCCGCCCGGCTTGGCATGACCGGCTCCCATTTCGTCAATCCGAACGGCCTGTTCGCCCCGGAGCAATATACGACGGCGCGCGACATGGCGCTGCTGGTGACGGCGCTGCGCCGTGATTTTCCGCAGTATAACGCCTGGTACGGGATCGAGGGACTCGCTTTCGGTAAAACCCGAATCCCCAACTACAATCTGCTGGTTGGCCGCTATCCCGGCGCAGACGGCATGAAAACCGGCTTCGTGTGTGAATCGGGCTTCAATCTGATCGGCACGGCCACCCGCAACGGACGTACGCTGGCGGCGGTGGTGCTGGGCGAGAAGAACGGGCTTGCCCGCGCCGAGGCGGTGGCGAAGCTGCTCGACGAAGGCTTCGCCACAACCGGATCAGGCAGCGCCAGCATCGCGACGCTGGCGGCTTATGGCGATACGCAGACGCCGACGGACCTGCGTCCGGTGGTGTGCAAGCCCGCCGAAGCGGCGACCCAGTCGGAAGCCTCCACCGGCCCGAAGGAGGACAGGCCGAAGTCGATCTATCAGCAGAAGCTCACCGATCCCAAGCTGGTGGTCGTCAGCCTTGGCGGCGCCACCGGCCCAGTTCCAAAAGCCATGATCGGACGCGCCGAATATGCGGACGTGCCGGTGCCGGGCTGGCGTCCAGACCTGCCGCCGCCGGTATTCGCCACCTCGGCGCAGGGCGGTTGATTGTCATCCATGTCCGGATTTCCCATTCCCGTCACCGTACTGACCGGCTTCCTCGGCTCCGGCAAGACGACGCTGCTCAACCGCCTGCTCAAGAATCCTGAGCTCAGGGACACCGCCGTCATCATCAACGAGTTCGGTGACGTCGCCATCGACCACCTGCTGGTCGAGCAAGCGTCGGACGGCATCATCGAATTGTCGGATGGCTGCCTGTGCTGCACGGTGCGCGGCGAACTGGTCGATACGCTGGCCGAACTGGTCGACCGTGTGCAGACCGGGCGTATTCCGGCCTTGTCGCGGGTGGTCATCGAGACGACCGGCCTTGCCGATCCGGCTCCGGTGCTGCAGTCGATCATGGCGCATCCCGCGCTGGTGCAGGCCTTCCGGCTGGACGGCGTTGTGACGCTGGTCGACGCGGTCAACGGCGCAGCCACTCTGGATGCCCATATGGAGGCGGTGAAGCAGGCGGCGGTGGCCGACCGCATCGTCGTTTCAAAGCTGGACATGGCGCAGAACGAGGCCGTCCCGGCGGGGCTGATGGCGCGGCTGCGCCGGCTCAATCCGTCCGCGCCCATCCTCGATGTCCGCAATACGGCGCTTGCGGACCTGTTCGGCTGCGGGCTTTACGACCCCGAAACCAGGATCGCCGATGTGCGCCGCTGGCTGGGCGAAGCGCAACATGACCATCACGGGCATGATCACCATCATCATGATTGCGATCACGACCATGCGCATCACCACCGTCACGATTCGCGCATCCGCACCGATACGCTGATCCATGAAGGGCCGGTGCCGTTTGCGGCCATCGAGATGTTTCTCGACCTCCTGCGCTCCAACCATGGCGAGAATCTTCTGCGCATGAAGGGAATCGTGGAACTCGCCGAAGACCCGTCGCGGCCCCTGGTGCTGCACGCTGTGCAAAAGACGCTGCATCCGCCGGCGCGCCTGCCCTCGTGGCCCGATGACAAGCGCGGCGCGCGGCTGGTGCTGATCACGCTCGATATGCCGGGCGACTATGTGGCGCGGCTGTTTGCTGCGATCACCAACACGCCGCAGATCGACATGCCGGATCGCGCCGCGCTCGAAAACAATCCGCTGGCGATACCCGGTCGGTAAGCCCGGGTGTCCGGACGCCGCACGGCGCGTCGCAATCGTGCCGGATGCGCCTCATGCGCCCCGTTGGATCAGGAAACGGTGAGCGCCGTCGAGCGCCATGGTCTCGATGAGAAGATGGCCGGCTTCGGCGCAGAAGGCGGGAATGTCGAGCACGGCGAGCGGATCGGTGGTTTCCAGCCAAAGCCGTGCGCCCTGCGGCAGGCCGGCGAGGCGCTTGCGCGCCTTCAGCACCGGCAAGGGACAATTCAGGCCCCTCAGATCGTAGATGTCGATAGCATCGTGCAAGGCGATGTCAGCCGCCGAACATGCCGAGCAGCCGCTTCTTCAGCTTCGCGGCCGCGCCATCATCGGCCGGAACGCCGGACTGGGCCGCCTGCACCTGCAGCGCCTGCTGGGCCGGTGTCTGCGCTGCAACCTCCGCGGCTTTGGCGGCAGCGGCGGTTTCCACCTTCTGCGCTTCCTCAGCCGCTCTGGCGGCGGCGATGGCGGCCGCCTTTTCCTCGGCGGCTTTCTTCTTCGCCGCCTGTTCGGCGTCGATTGCCGCCATGCGGCGGCCTTCGGCCGAATCGATTCGCCCCATGCGCTCCGTATGGGTGACGGTGCCGTCGGCGTTCAGGGTCGGGGGTTCGACCGGCACGCGCTCCCCGCGCGCACGCTTGCGCGTCCACTCCGAAACGATGTTGGCTTCCTTGAGGCCGCCGATGGTCGGCTTCGGCGCTGGCGTCGAGGATTTCATCGCGCTGGCGAAAGCGGCTTCATAATTGCTCTGATAGCTGCTGTAGGCGACTTTCAGCGAATCAGGCTGCGTGGTCGCCGGGCAGATGCCGGTCGGGTTGAAAGGCTGACCATCCACCGGAAGCTGGTTGAACACGTAGCGCCGCTCGCACACGTCCACCTTCGGCGGCACCTTGGTCAGCTCGAAATGGTCGTAGCCGACTTTCAGCATCTTCCAGAAGTCGTAGTTCGGGTCGCTGCGGTAGCGCGCCATGTTGGCGGCGGTCATGCGGAAAGGAAACGCCTGCACCTGGAACTCGGTCTGGCCGCCCTGGAACGCGTCGCGACCGAAGGCGTAGATCTCCTCGATCTGCTGGTCGGTCATGGAATAGCATCCCGCCGAAGAACAGGCGCCATGCACCATCAGATTGGAGCCGGTGCGCCCGTTGGCGCGGTCATAGGCATTGGGGAAGCCGATATTGAAGGCCAGATGGTACTGCGAATTCGGCTTCATCTGCGAAGGCCGCACCGTATAGAAGCCTTCCGGGGCCTGACGGTCCCCCTCGGTGAACTTCGGGCCGAGCTTGCCCGACCATTTGCAGATGTCGTAGCTGGCGATGACGTCGTAGCGGCCGTTGGTCTTCTGTTTCCAGATTTCGAGCTTGCCTTCCTCCTTGAACACGCGCGCCAGGATCGGCGACGTCTTGTTCATGCTCTTGGCCTTCATGGCCTGCTGGATCTTGGGCGGAAGCTGCCGGTTGGCGTGCTGGGGCGCGAAATCCCCGATGGAGGAATCGGTGCAGCCGGCAAGCGCGATGGCCCCGATGAGAAGTCCGGCCCTGGCGAATCTGGTCAGCATGGACACGCTCTTCGTCTTTCCCAGTCATCTGGCCCGTCGGCCAGGCATAACGTCGCTACTGGCGGAAATGAACGTTCGCACGGTTCGTCACCGAACGGCATGCCTGTCCAATTCCGTTGGAAACGACCCTTTCGATGCGCCGATCGCGAGCCTTTTCCTGAAATTGCTATAAACTCGTTAACCTTGCAAAATCCTTACCGCAAGCCGGCCCGACACACCTCTCCGCCGGAATAGCCTTCACAGCTGCGTTATCGGCGAATGCGGCGGCATCTTTATGGCGAAAATGCGGTGGTGACCGCAACGATCAGAGGTTGCGGCCCATCGCCAGGTATTTTTCGCGGCGCTGCTCGCGAAAATCGACATTGCTTTCGCCGAATTCCTTCATGGTGCGCGCGATCAGGTCGCCGGTCGCCTTGATGACCGTTTCGGGCGCGCGGTGAGCGCCGCCCAGCGGTTCGGGAATCACCGCGTCGACAATCTTGAGGTTGAGGAGGTCCTGCGCGGTGATCTTCATGTTGGTCGCCGCGTCCTTCGAGCGGGTGGTGTCGCGCCACAGGATCGAGGCCGCGCCCTCCGGCGAGATCACCGAATAGATGGCGTGCTCCAGCATGTAAACCCGGTTGCCGATGGCGATGGCGATGGCCCCGCCCGAGCCGCCCTCGCCGATGATGATGGAGATGGAGGGCGTCTTGAGGCCAAGTCCGGCGGAGGTCGAACGCGCAATGGCCTCGGCCTGGCCGCGCTCCTCCGCGCCGACGCCGGGATAAGCGCCGGCGGTGTCGACCAGCGAGATCAGCGGAATGCCGAAGCGGTCGGCAAGCTCCATGATGCGCACCGCCTTGCGGTAGCCTTCGGGACGCACCGAGCCGAAATTATGCCTGAGGCGGCTGGTCGTGTCGGAGCCCTTTTCCTGACCCAGGATCGCCACCGGCTCGCCGCGGAAGCGGGCGAAGCCGCCGATCAGCGCCTGGTCCTCGCCGAAGGTGCGGTCGCCGGCCAGCGGCGTGAACTCGGTGAACAGGCTGCGCACATAATCGAGGCAGTGGGGGCGGTCGGGATGGCGCGCCACCTGCACCTTCTGCCAGGGCGTCAGCGCCTTGTAGAGGTCGCGCAGCGCATCGCGCGAGCGTTTTTCAAGCCGTGCGATCTCGTCGGCGACATCCACGGACCCGCCGTTTTCGGCGAGCTTCTTAAGCTCGAGGATCTTGCCTTCCAGATCGGCAACCGGTTTTTCGAAGTCGAGATAATTGTACATTCGTGAGCGGACCAGTGCGCCGGAAATGGCGTTGATTGATGCCTGCGCAACCCTGAACAGAAGGTTATCAGGCGCGAAATGTCGCCCTCACATAGCGATATGAGGCCTAGTCGGCAAGCGGATGGTGGTCATTGACGAGCCGCACCAGCCGCTCTTCCAGAACATGGGTGTAGATCTGGGTGGTGGAGATGTCGGCGTGACCCAGCAACTGCTGCACGGCGCGGAGGTCGGCCCCGTTCTGCAACAGGTGGCTGGCGAATGCATGGCGCAGCACATGCGGGGAAATCTTCGCGGAGGAAATGCCGGCCCGCGCGGCAAGCCCCTTGAGTTCGCGCGCAAAAACCTGTCGCGCCAGATAGCCGCTCGCCGAAGCCGCCGGAAAAAGGAACGGGCTCTCTGCGAAGGCCGCCACTCTCGCCCGCGCCGCCAGCCAGGCCTGCATGGCGGTGCGCGCCTTGGTGGACAGCGGCACCATGCGCTCCTTGTCGCCCTTGCCTTTCACCATGAAGAAGCGGTCGTCGCGCAGGGCGACGCCAATAGGCAGCCCGACCAGTTCAGAGACGCGCAAGCCCGTGGCGTAAAGCACCTCGACCAGCGCATGAAGACGCAGGGCTGCGATGACGTCGCCCCCCGCAAGCGCGGTGTCGGCGGCTTCCGCCGCAGCCTGGTCGAGCAGGCGTCCGGTCTCGGTTTCGCTCATCGTTTTGGGAAGCGAAAGTTTCTTCTTCGGACTGTCCAGCGTGCCGGTCGGATCGTCGCCGCGCAGTCCTTCCGCATAGAGGAAGGAGAAGAACTGGCGCAATGCGGAAAGCTTGCGAGCCTGCGAGGATGATGCGAAGCCGCGCGCTGCGATCCCGGCCAGATAGGTGCGAAGCGCGGCCGTATCGGCCGCCGCGAGTCCGCCGCCGATGGACAGACCGGCGTCTTCAAGATCGCGACGATAGGATTCCAGCGTGTTTTGCGCCGCCCCCCGCTCGGCGCTCATCATTTCGAGGAAGGCTTCGATGCGGGCTGCATCCTTCATGGGCGCCTGCCGCCGGTTGTCACGGTTTTTCCGGATTCAGTCTTTCGGCCGGAATGCGCACGCTCAGTTCCGCCTGCTTCGGTTCGACGAACATGACCAGCGCCACCATGGCGCCATAAACGATGCCGGCCAGTACGGCGAGCGTGACGACGAAACGGAACAGTGTCGGCATGAATTTTCGCTGGTTCTTTCTCGCCGGCCCGGAATTGTTCCCTTATGAGGCGACGTTGCGGCTATTTCAAGAGTATGCAGGCCGCTGCGCTGCTTGACGCAACCCGGCTTTTCATGTGGATACGCCACGATGAACGCACAGCAGGCACCCGCAAAGCAAGCCGGCCGCGCCGCCCTCCTTGAAAGGCTGGGCGGACGCTCCATCGTGTTCGTGGGCCTGATGGGGGCGGGCAAGACCTCCATTGGCCGCAAGGTGGCCGGCGCGCTCGGCCTGCCCTTCGTCGACAGCGACATCGAGATCGAGGAGGTGTCGCGCATGACCATTCCCGAACTGTTCGAAGCCTATGGCGAGCCGGAGTTCCGGGCGCTGGAGCAGCGCGTCATCGCCCGCATCCTCGAAACCGGGCCGAAGGTTCTCTCCACCGGCGGCGGAGCCTATATGAACGAGCATACGCGGGCCGCCATCGCCAGCGAGGGCGTGTCGGTGTGGCTGAAAGCCGATCTCGACCTGCTGATGGAGCGGGTGGCGAAGAAGCAGAACCGGCCGCTGCTGCGCGATCCCGATCCGCGCGGCGTTCTCAGGCGGCTGATGGACGAGCGCTATCCGGTCTATGCTCTGGCCGACATGACGGTGGTGACGCGCGACGAAACCAAGGAAGTGATCGCCGCCGAGGTGGTCGAGGCGATCAGCCGCCATATGGGGCTTTCCGACGAGGTGGACGAGTGAACGAAGACGTGAAGGTCGAGGTCGGGCTTGGCGAGCGGGCCTATGACATATTGATCGGACCGGGGCTGGTCGGGCGCGCCGGCGCGGAGATCGGCCGACGGCTGCCGGGCGTTCGCGCAGCCATCGTCACCGACGAGAATGTCGGCAAACAGCATCTTGAAGTGCTGAAGCAAGGGTTGGAAGCGGGCGGCATCGCCTCTTCTTCCATCGTTTTGCCGGCAGGTGAAAAAACCAAGAATTTTGCTGCCCTTCAGGAAGTAGTCGATGCGGTTCTGGCGGCGCGGCTGGAGCGCGGCGATGTGGTCATCGCCTTTGGCGGCGGCGTGATCGGCGACCTGTCCGGCTTTGCGGCAGGCATCGTGCGGCGCGGTATGAACTTCGTGCAGATCCCCACCTCGCTGCTGGCGCAGGTCGATTCCTCCGTCGGCGGCAAGACCGGCATCAACAGCGCGCGGGGGAAAAATCTCGTGGGCGTGTTCCACCAGCCGAAGCTGGTGCTGGCCGACACCGCCGTGCTCGACACGCTGCCGGTGCGCGAGTTTCGCGCCGGTTATGCCGAGGTCGCCAAATACGGGCTGATCGACCGGCCGGAGTTCTTCGCCTGGCTGGAGAAGAACTGGCGGGAAGTGTTTTCCGGCGGTCCGGCCCGCATCGAGGCGATCGCGCAATCCTGCCGCGCCAAGGCGGATGTGGTGGCGCGCGACGAGTTCGAGACCGGCGACCGCGCCCTGCTCAATCTCGGCCACACTTTCGGCCATGCGCTGGAGGCGGCTGTCGCCTATGACGGCGCGCGCCTCGTGCATGGCGAGGGCGTCGCCATCGGCATGGCTCTGGCGCATCGCTTTTCGGCGCGGCTCAACCTTGCCAGTCCCGACGATGCGGCGCGCGTCGAGGCGCATCTGAAGGCCGTCGGCCTGCCCTGGCGCATGGCCGACATTCCCGGCGATCTGCCGGATGCCGAAGCGCTGCTTTCCTTCATCGCGCAGGACAAGAAGGTCAGTCGCGGGGCTCTGACCTTCATTCTGACGCGCGGCATCGGCCAGTCCTTCATCGCCCGCGACGTGCCGACATCGGAGGTGCTGGCCTTTCTGAAGGAGAATCACCCGGGATGATGGAAGCCGGCTGGATCGTCGCCCTGATCCTGGCGGCCCTTGGCGCCGCCGCCTTCCTGCTGCGCCACAGGCTTTCGCAGGCCATGGGCTATGTGCGAGCCGGCCAGGATCGCGTGGAGGAAAGCCCGCGCGGCAACGGTGCGCGCTCGGACCGGCAATGGCTTGGCGAGCGCTTCGAGCTGGACGAGCTGGAAGTCTCCGACGTGATGGTTCACCGCACCAATATGCGCTCGCTCAACGCGGACAATCCGCCTGAAATCATCGTGCGCGAAATCCTGCAGAGCCATAACACCCGCATGCCGCTGTGGCGCGGCTCGCTCGACAATATCGTCGGCGTGCTGCACGCCAAGGACGTGTTGCGCGCGCTGGATGAAGCCGGCAACGACTTTTCCCGCATCGATTTGGTGAAGTTCGCGGAAAAGCCGTGGTTCGTGCCCGACACGACCACATTGCAGGAGCAGCTCAACGCTTTTCTCAGGCGCAAGGCGCATTTCGCCATTGTCGTCGACGAATATGGCGAGGTCGAAGGACTGGTGACGCTGGGCGACATCATCGAGGAGATCGTCGGAGAGATCGCCGATGAAGGCGACATCGACCTGGCCGGCGTCAAGAAGGAGGCGGACGGCTCGGTGGTGATCGACGGCACCGTGCCGATCCGTGACCTCAACCGCGCTCTCGACTGGAACCTGCCCGACGAGGAAGCGACGACGATTGCCGGCCTCGTCATCCACGAGGCGCAGTCGATCCCGGAAGAGAAGCAGGCCTTCACCTTCCACGGCAAGCGGTTCGTGGTGATGAAGCGCGACAAGAACCGCATCGCGCGGCTGAGGATCAGGCCGGCCGACGAAGTGCAGGCCGCCCCTCTCCCGACCACGCCACAGCAAAAAGCTGGCGCATAGGGCCTGCCCCAATCATTTTCCGTCGCAGGCCGACGGACAGGACCCTGTCGCGGCGTTAGTTTTGGGGCAGCGTCGAAAAGGAATGGGACTTATGGGGTTGAACCCGTTTCACGGACTTTCCGCCTTTCCTCTCACTCCCACGGATGCCGATGGGCGCGTGCAGGAAGACCTGCTCGCGGTTCTTCTGGAACGCATCCATGCATCGGGCGCGGACTCGATCGGACTGCTCGGCAGCACGGGCGGTTATGCCTATCTCACGCGCGCCGAACGGCGGCGGGCCGTTCATGTCGCTGTGGAATGTCTTGGCGGCGAACGTCCCCTCATCGTGGGCGTCGGTGCGCTCAGGACCGATGAGGCGCAGGCGTTGGCTCGCGATGCGAAGCAGGCCGGTGCGGACGGGCTGTTGCTGGCGCCGATGTCCTACACGCCGCTGACCGAGGAAGAGGTCTTCCAGCACATGGTTGCGGTGGCGGAAGCAGGCGGCCTGCCGCTGTGCATCTACAACAATCCCGGCGTCACGAAATTCACCTTCAGCGAAGGCCTGATCGCCCGCCTGTCGAAGACGCCGAATATCGTGGCGGTGAAGATGCCCTTGCCGGCCGATGGCGATTTTGAAGGCGAACTGGCCCGTCTGCGGGCAGCCGCGCAGCCCGGTTTCGCCATCGGCTACAGCGGCGACTGGGGCGCGGCGGACGCCATGACTTCGGGAAGCGATGCATGGTACAGCGTCGTGGCCGGCCTTCTCCCGGAACCGGCCCTGAAGCTGGTGCGCGCCGCCCGGGCGGGAGACGAGGCCGAGGTCAGACGCATCGACGCCAGATTCCAGCCGCTCTGGGCCTTGTTCAGGGAATTCGGCAGCTTCCGCGTCATGTATGCGATTGCGGAACTTCTCGGGTTGTTCAGCCTTGCGCCGCCACGTCCGATTCTACCCTTGTCAGGCGAGGCCCGGGAAAGAGTGGACGCGGCGCTGCAATATCTTTGATTGCAGCGCAATCACCAGCGTGTTTTCTCGCCAGGGGCCGCCGGTTCCACGGCCAGCGCATGGAGGCCGCCCGCAATCTCGTCGGCCAGCGCGTCGTTGACCGCCCGGTGGCGTTCGATGCGGTTCATGCCGGCAAAGGCGGGAGAGACGATACGCACCCTGAAATGCGTCTCGCCGGCGCCGTCGAAGGTGGCGTGATGATCGGAATCATGGTGATGGTGCCCGGCATGGAGATGGCTCTCGTTGATGACGACGAGCCGTTCCGGCGCGAAGACCCCGGTCAGCTTCTTCTCGATCCGCTCATGTCTGGACATCAATCCGGCTCCTCACCATATGGGCCCTGCTGCGGTCATATGACCCTCGATATCAAGCGTCATCGCCACAGAATGCGCAAAATCTGGCACGATCCACGTTGCCTACGGGTTAGGGACACGGAAAGCGCAAATGTCAATTCTTGTTTCGTCGCGGCGAAGGGCCCATAGAACGGTCAGATGAAACCGTACCCCAAATATTTCGAAAAGATTCGCATTCGCCGCGACAAGGACGCGGACGCGAAGACCGAGGCGCCGCTGTGCCAGTGGGATCGCTGCCGCGAGCCTGGCACCCATCGCGCGCCGGTGGGCCGCATGCGCGAGGGCGAATATTTCCGCTTCTGCTTCGACCATGTGCGCGAATATAACAAGGGTTTCAATTATTTCTCCGGCGTGTCGGATTCCGAGGTCGCCCGCTTCCAGAAGGAGGCGCTGACCGGCCACAGGCCGACATGGAAGATGGGCCTCAACAGTTCGACGCGCTCGGCGCCGGATTTCGCCCAGATGCGCTCGGGGCGCGCCGGCTACTACAACCGCATGCGCGACCCGTTCAACGTGTTCGGCGCCGATCCGGACACGCCGCCGCGCCAGCGCAAGGCGCGACCGCTGGAGACCAAGGCGCTGGAGACGCTGGGGCTGACCCCGCAGGCGACTTCCGCCGAAATCAAATCGCGCTACAAGGAACTGGTCAAGCGCCATCATCCGGATGCGAATGGCGGCGACAGGGGCTCCGAGGACCGGTTCCGCGACGTGCTGCAGGCCTATCGGGTGCTCAAGCAGGCGGGCCTGTGCTGATAAGTGACAGGGCCAGAGCGTTTTTCCAACTTTCATCCGGCTGGAAAAGGCTTTAAGACCGCCCCGGACAAACCATGATTGCCGGCGAAGACATAGTCTTTCTTTCGCCCGTGGAGACGTTGGGAACATCATGAACAAGGTCGATCGAGACATCGCCAACCTGCCGGATACGACGGTTTCGGTGAAAGATACTTTCGGATTCGAATCGAAGATGGTCGTGCCGGCCTATGCGGCGCCGAGCGAGCATGTGCCCGACATCGACCCCGATTATCTGTTCGACAGGAACACCACCCTCGCGATTCTGGCGGGCTTCGCCTACAATCGCCGGGTGATGGTGTCGGGCTATCACGGCACCGGCAAGTCGACCCATATCGAGCAGGTCGCCGCCCGCCTCAACTGGCCCTGCGTGCGCGTCAATCTCGACAGCCATGTCAGCCGTATCGACCTGGTCGGCAAGGACGCTATCGTGCTGCAGGACGGCAAGCAGGTGACGGAGTTCCGCGACGGCATCCTGCCCTGGGCCTATCAGCGCAACGTCGCGCTGTGCTTCGATGAATATGACGCCGGCCGTCCCGACGTGATGTTCGTCATCCAGCGCGTGCTGGAGGCTTCCGGCCGTCTGACCCTGCTCGACCAGAGCCGCGTCATCCGCCCGCATCCGGCCTTCCGCATCTTCGCCACGGCCAATACGGTCGGCCTCGGCGACACCACCGGCCTCTATCACGGCACTCAGCAGATCAATCAGGCGCAGATGGACCGCTGGTCGATCGTGACGACGCTGAATTACCTGCCGCACGACAACGAAGTGAACATCGTCATCGCCAAGGCCAAGCATTACCGCGACGAGAAGGGCCGCGAGATCGTCAACAAGATGGTGCGCGTCGCCGACATGACGCGCTCGGCCTTCATCAATGGCGACCTCTCCACGGTGATGAGCCCGCGCACGGTGATCACCTGGGCCGAGAACGCCGAGATTTTCGAGGATGTGGGCATGGCCTTCCGCCTGACCTTCCTCAACAAGTGCGACGAGCTTGAGCGCCCGGTTGTGGCCGAGTTCTACCAGCGCGTGTTCGGCGAGGATCTGCCGGAAAGCGCCGCCAACGTCGTGCTGGGGTGAGAAACAGGAGAACGGCGTGAGCTATCAGGGCGGATGCCATTGCGGCAAGGTGCGGTTCAGCGTCGAGGTCGACCTGTCGAGCCCCATCACCTGCAACTGTTCCTACTGCGCCAAGCGCGGCAGCATCCTGGCCTTCACGCCGGCCGAGGCTTTTTCGCTGGAAAGCGGCGAAGCCGACCTCACCGAATATCAGTTCAACTCGAAGACCATCGAGCATCTGTTCTGTAACGTCTGCGGCATGGAATCCTTTGCGCGCGGCACGATGCCGGATGGCAAGAAGATGGTGGCGGTGAACGTCCGCTGCCTTGACGGCGTCGACCTCGATGCGCTTGAGCCGCATCAGGTGGATGGCCGCTCGCGCTGACAGGCGACAGGAATCATGGCGGGCCCCGGCGACAACACGCGAAACAAACCGAAGGCGGGCGCTGAAACCGATGGTTTCAAGCGCGCCATGACGGTGGCCATACGCGCCATCTCAAATGACAAGGAGATGGAAGTCTCCTTCGCCAAGGACAAGCCGGCCATGGCCGGCAACCGGGCGCGCCTGCCCGAGCTGCCGAAGAAACCCACTCTGGCCGATATCGCGGTGACGCGCGGCATCGGCGATTCCATGGCGCTGCGCCGTGCCTGCCATGACAATCGCGTGCATGCGCGGCTGGCCCCCGAGGGCAAGCAGGCGCGCGCCGTCTACGACGCCGTCGAGCAGGCCCGCGTCGAGGCCATTGGCGCGCGCGCCATGACGGGCGTCGCCGGCAATCTCGACGCCATGCTGGAAGACAAATACGCCAAAGCCAATCTGGCCGAGGTTCGCGACCGGGACGAAGCGCCGCTCGAGGAAGCCGTCGCGCTTCTGGTGCGCGAGCGGCTGACCGGGCGCAAGGCGCCGAAGAGCGCCGAGCGGCTGGTGGACCTGTGGCGCGGCTGGATCGAGGACAAGGCCGGCCCCAACCTTGACGGACTGGGTGACAAGCTCCAGGACCAGCAGGCCTTCGGCCGCGTGGTGCGCGACATGCTCGCCTCCATGAACATGGCCGAGGAGTTCGAGGACGACGAAGAGACCGAGGAAGCCGACGACGATCAGGAAGAGGAGCCGCAGGGCGGCGACGATTCCGAAGACGGCGGTGAGGAGGATTCCGGCTCCGAGGATGCGCAGGCCGAGGATGCGGCAGCCTCCGAGGACGACCAGTCGCAGGCCGAGGCGGACGCCGACGAGGCCATGTCGGAAGACCTGTCGGATGACGACGATGCCGACGCGGAAACGCCTGGCGAGGCGCGTCGTGGCGACAATCCCTTCGCCAATCTGGCCAGGGACATGGACTACAAGATCTATACGAGCCAGTTCGACGAGACCGTCGGCGCCGAGGATCTGTGCGAGGAGGAGGAGCTCGACCGCCTGCGCGCCTTCCTCGACAAGCAGCTCGCCAATCTTCAGGGCGTGGTCGGGCGTCTGGCCAACCGTTTGCAGCGCCGCCTGATGGCGCAGCAGAACCGCTCCTGGGACTTCGATCTTGAGGAAGGCTATCTCGACCCCGCCCGTCTCGTGCGCGTGGTCATCGACCCCATGCAGCCGCTGTCCTTCAAGCAGGAGCGCGACACCAATTTCCGGGATACGGTGGTGACGCTGGTGCTGGACAATTCCGGCTCGATGCGCGGCCGCCCAATCACCGTGGCGGCCACCTGCGCCGACATTCTTGCCCGCACGCTGGAGCGCTGCGGCGTTTCGGTGGAAATCCTCGGTTTCACCACCCGCGCCTGGAAGGGCGGGCAGGCGCGCGAGAAGTGGCTGAAGGACGGCAAGCCGGCCAATCCCGGCCGCCTCAACGATCTGCGCCATATCGTCTACAAGTCGGCCGATGCGCCGTGGCGGCGTGCGCGCCGCAATCTCGGCCTGATGATGCGTGAGGGCCTTCTGAAGGAGAACATCGATGGCGAGGCGCTGTTGTGGGCGCATCACCGGCTGATGGCGCGGACCGAGCAGCGCAAGATCCTGATGATGATCTCGGATGGCGCTCCGGTCGATGATTCCACCTTGTCGGTCAATCCCGGCAATTATCTGGAACGGCATCTGCGCGGCGTCATCGAGCTGATCGAGACGCGCTCGCCGGTCGAGCTGCTGGCCATCGGCATCGGCCATGACGTGACCCGTTACTATCGCCGCGCCGTCACCATCGTCGATGCGGAGGAGCTGGCCGGCGCCATGACCGAGCAGCTCGCCTCGCTGTTCGAGGAGGAAAGCACCCACGGCCGCGGCGGCAGGATGCGACGGGCGTCCTGATGCTCGCGCTGGCCTGGAGCATCGGACCGAAAAGTGTACGCGGTTTTCGGATCGTTCCGATGCCCGGTCAAAATTTCAGAACGTCCTTTGTGCGTCCGGATGGACGCACGGCGCTCTAACCCGTGCGCCCCTGCCCGTCCACGGGCTTGCTGCGCGGGCTGCTGTTCGCGCTCGCCGTTCTCTTTTTCGCTCCCGCATTCGCCGAACCGGCGGCGGTGCGGCCCATCAGCGTATCCTCGCGGCAGATCACGAGCTTTCATATCGGTAGCGACGAGACGCGGTTCGGCCCGCTGGAGTTCGTCGGGGGGCTGGAGATGTCTGCTGCGACGCGCGCCTTCGGCGGTGTTTCCGCGATGCGCTTCCTCTCGCCCGGCGGTGATTTCCTCGCCGTAACGGATACCGGCTATTGGCTGTTCGCCAGCATCGTGCGCGATGCCAGAGGAAAACCTGCCGGGCTCGAACAGGTGCGCATGCAGCCCATGGTCGATGCGGCCGGCAATGCATATCCCGAAAAGGGAGAGATGGATGCCGAAAGCCTTGCCGTGCGCAATGGCGAGGCCATCGTCGGATTCGAGCGTCGGCATCGAATCAGCCGTTTCCGCATCGAGCCGCAGGGCATGAAAGGGCCGACAGGAGATATCGATTTCCTCGTGCCCGCCTATGAGCTTCGCCAGAATCGCGGCTTCGAGACGGTCGCCTTCGCGCCGGTCTCAGGCCCGCTCAGGGGCGCGCTGGTGGTGGTCGCCGAAAAGAGTATCGACAGCCAAGGTAACATCTTCGCCGCCGTGACCGATGGGCCGCGGAAAGGTGTCTTCACGGTCCGCCGCCATGGCGGGTTCGACATCACCGACGGCGCTTTCCTGCCGGGTGGCGACCTGCTGCTGCTGGAGCGCAGCTACACCATCATGAGCGGCGTTCGCATGCGGCTGCGGCGCATCGCCGGCGACAGCATGGCCGAGGGTGCGCTGGTCGACGGGCCGGTGCTGTTTCAGGCGGACATGGCCTATCAGATCGACAATATGGAAGCGCTTGACGTATGGCGACGCGCCGACGGCGCCACCATGGTGTCGATGATGTCGGACGACAACCAGTCGTTCCTGCAACGCAATCTCTATCTCGAATTCGTGCTGCACGAAGACTGAATGATGGCCGGGTTCAGATCACGTTGAGTTCGCGAAAAGGCCGCCCTTCCACGATACGCTGGTAGGAAAACACCGAGCAGTCGAGCATGCGATATTCGCCGTGCACGATCAGTTCGGCCAGCGCCTTGCCCACGGCGGGAGCCTGTTGCAGGCCGTGGCCGGAAAATCCGTTGGCGAAGATGAAATTCGACACCTGCGGATGCGGGCCGATCACCGCGTTCTGGTCGAGTGTATTATAGTCGTAATGGCCGACCCAGGCGCGGGTCATCTTGATCGCTTCGAAGGCCGGAATGCGGGTGGCCAGCACCGGCCAGATCTCGTTCTCGAACAGACCCCAGTCGGGTTCGAAATCGGCCGGATCGGCGGCCTGTTCGCCCTCTTCGTTCTCGGCCCCGCCGGTGATGTAGACCGAGCCTTCCGGGCGCACATAGATGCCGGATGGGTCGACCAGCAGCGGCATGTCGGCATAGCGTTCGCGCGCCTCGAACACGAAGACGTTGCGCTTGCGCGGCTCAACCGGCAGCTCGACGCCGGCAAGCGCCGCCACCTTGCCGGCGTTGGGGCCGGCGGCGTTGACCGCCAGACCGGCCTCCAGCCTGTCGCCATTGTCGAGCGTCACCGAGGCGATCCTGTCGCCCTGCCGCTCGATGGACGTGACCGAGGCGGTGACGAGATCGACATTCATGCTGCGCAGCGCCTTGCGGAACAGATGCAGATAGGCATGCGCATCGAACCAGCCCTCGCCGCTGGCGCCATAGGCTCCAGCGACGATGCCCTCGCCCGACAGCCAGGGAAAGCGCTTCATAAGGGCTTCGGCGTCCTCCAGCACGATGTCGGCGCCTTCGGTCGCCTGCACCGCATGGTTTGCCCGGAGAACCGGCAGCCCCTCCTCCGATGCGAGGATCAGGTAGCCGCCCTCGCGAAAGCCGATGTCGGCCTCGTCGCCGAACGCCTGCTTCAACTGGCGGAACAGGTCGAGCGTGAAGCGCGACAGGCGGATGTTCTCGGCGATCGAGAATTGCTGGCGGATCGAGGCCGCCGACAGCATGGTGGCGGAGTGGGTGAATTGCGGGTCCCGCTCGATCAGGGCGACAGTGCCGGAAAAGCCTTCCTTGCGCAGATAATAGGCGAGCGAAGCGCCCATGATCGCGCCGCCGATGATGACGATGTCGTATTTCGCCATGATGTGATTCCCGATTTTACCTGCGCCGATCAATGCAGCTTTCGCCATTCCGCCGCAAGCTCTTGCAAGGGCCAGAAGAGCCGGGCAAGAAGACCAGATGACCGAAATGCAAATCCGTCCCCGCCGCTCCGTTCTGTACGTGCCCGCCGTCAACGACAGGGCGCTTGCCAAAACGGGGCGGCTGACCTGCGATGTTATCATCATCGATCTGGAGGATTCGGTGGCGCCATCCGAAAAGGTGGTGGCGCGGCGGAAGCTCGCCGCGATTTTCGCGGCCCGTCCGCAGCGGGCCGAGATGGTGGTGCGTATCAATGCGCTGTCGAGCGAATGGGGGGCGGAGGATCTCGCCGCAGCGATTGCGTGCAAACCCGACGCCATATTGCTGCCCAAGGTGGATACGGCGCGCGACGTTCTGGAAGCAGGCGATTTTCTGGACGAGGCCGACGAGGACGCCGCCATCGCCCTGTGGGCGATGATCGAGACGCCCAAGGGCCTGATGAACAGCGCCACGATTGCCGAGCTTGGCCGCGATCCCGCCTCGCGGCTCGCCTGTTTCGTTGCCGGAACGAACGATCTCGCCAAGGAGACCGGCGTGGCGCTGACGCCCGACCGGCGCTATTTCCTGCCCTGGCTGATGCAGATGGTGCTGGCGGCGCGCGCCGGCGGGCTCGACCTCATCGACGGCGTCTACAATGAATTCCGCGATACGGAGGGGTTTTCGCGTGAATGCGCGGAGGCGGCGAATATGGGATTCGACGGCAAGACGCTGATCCATCCCGCGCAGATCGAGGTGGCCAATGCGGTGTTCGCGCCGTCGCAAGGCGCCGTCGCCGAGGCGCGCGCCATAGCCGCCGCCTTCGCGCTTCCGGAAAATCGGGACAAGGGCGTGATTGCTCTCAACGGGCGCATGGTCGAGCGCCTGCATCTGGCGCAGGCCGAAAAACTGCTGGCGAAAGCAGCCGTCATCGGGGCATGATCGCTGTCCCGGACCCCGGACCCATGAGCTGAAGCAGCGTCATCACAGGACGAACCCATGCGCCTCTATCGTTTCCTCACAGCCGTCGACGACGCCACATTCTGCCACAAGGTGACGGCGGCGCTGAACAAGGGCTGGCATCTCTACGGCTCGCCGACCTACGCCTATGACGGACAGGAAAAGATCATGCGTTGCGGGCAGGCGGTGGTGAAGGATGTCGAAGGCCAGGACTATGTTGCCGGCGAGACGAAGCTCGGCGACTGGTAGGACGGCTCTCCTGCTCTATTCGGCCGAGGTCTCGATACGCTCCATGTCGTCGTCGGAAAGCCCGAAATGGTGGCCGATCTCGTGGATCAGCACATGGGTGACGATGTCGCTCAGCGTCTCCTCGTTTTCAGCCCAGTAGTCGAGAATGGCGCGGCGGTAGAGGGTGACGCGGTTCGGCCCCTCGCCGGTGGCCGGGTTCCATCGTTCGGCGATACCGCGGCCTTCGAACAGGCCGAGCAGGTCGAACGGCGTTTCCAGCGCCAGATCGTCCATGATCTCGTCGGTGGGAAATTCGGTCACCTGAATGACGATTTCGCCGGTCAGCGTGCGGAACTCATCCGGCAGATGCGCGTAGGCTTCCAGAGCCAGCATCTCCATTTCCTCCAGCGAGGGTGAGAGCTCTCCGTGCCAGGTGCGGGTCTTGTAGATGCGGGCCATGCTTCGTCCTTCTTTCCCGCGGCATATAGGCTTTTGCGCCGGGCTCGGCAAACCCTGATGCATGCGCGGAACCTCAAGAGGAATAAATTCTTCTCAAAGCTGCTTGACTCTCGCCTGCGGCTCTGGAATCCATAAGAACATAACAGGAACAAATAAGAGAGTTTGACGTCATGGCGAACCGCGCCGTGGCGCGGGACGCCGTTTTCGCCCTGCGCCGGGAAATCGCAAGGATCGAAGGCACGCTGCCGCAGCGGCTGGAGACGCCGGCGGAGGCGGGCGACGCCGCGCGTCTTGGCATCGGCGTCGCAGGCTTCGACAAGCTGCTCGGCGGCGGGCTGGCGATGGCGGCCCTGACCGAGATCCATGGTCATGAAACGCGCGATTCCGGTGCGGTTTCCGGCTTCGCGCTGGCGCTGGCCGGTTTGTTGCTTAGCCAGGCAAAAGAACCGGGACCGGTGCTGTGGGTCGGCATGTCCGAGGTGTTCCGCGAGGCCGGCTTTCCGCATGCGGCGGGCGCACAGGTCCTGTCGGGCCTTTCCCCGGAACGCCTTCTGTTCGCCGAAGCCCCGAAGCTTGCCGATGCGCTGTGGGTGGCGGAGGAGGCGATTCCGCTGCAAAGGCTGGCGGCCGTGGTGGTGGAGGTTCGCGGCAATCCCGAAAAACTCGACCTTACGGCGACGCGCCGCCTGCATCGCCGGGCGCAGGCGGCGGGACGGCCGGTGTTGCTGCTGCGTCAGGCCGCGCAGGCCGAGACGACCGCTGCGCCGGTGCGTCTGGTCGTATCGCCGGCCCCCTCCGGGTCGCGCCGCACCCTTGCCGGCCCGCTCGAAGACTCGATCGGCCGGCCAGCCTTCACCGTCTCGGTCGACAAATGTCCCGCCGCCTTGCCCGGCCTGTTCACACTGGAGTGGAATTGCGATGAGCGCCTGTTCACCGAAAGAGCAAACCCGCAAATCGGGGCAGCGAATCCTGTCGCTGTGGTTTCCCTATCTGGCTGCGGAAAGGGTTCTGCGCCGGCGGCTGGGCAGGTCGTGGCGTTCCGCAAAAAAGACGCATCCGCCGCTGGCGCTCAGCCTGCACCGGAACAACGTGACGCAGATCGGGGCCCTCGACGCACGGGCTGAGGCGCTTGGCCTGAAGCGCAACATGGGCCTTGCCGATGCGCGCGCCATGCACCCGTCCCTCGACGTGGTCGAGGCCGACCCGGCAGGTGAACGCCGCCTGCTGGGTCAGCTTGCCGACTGGTGCGACCGCTATACGCCGCTGGTGGCGCTGGACGGGGAGGACGGGCTGCTCCTTGACGTGACCGGCTGCACCTCACTGTTCGGCGGCGAAAAACCGATGCTGGACACTATGCTGGCCCAGCTTTTCGAACAGGGCTTCGAGGCGCGCGCCGGCCTTGCCTCGGCCGCCGGGGCGGCATGGGCGGCGGCGCGTTTCCATGGCAAGCGGATCGTTGCGCCGGGAGGCGAGGTGGAGCTTCTCGCGCCGTTGCCGCCGCAGGCGTTGCGCCTTGAAAAGCCGGTCTGCACGGGGCTGGACAGCGTGGGCCTGCGCAGCGTTCGCGAAATCATGGCTGCGCCCCGCGCGCCCCTTGCCCGCCGCTTCGGCCGGGAGTTTCTGATGCGCCTCGATCAGGCGCTTGGCCGCATCGACGAGGCGATGTCGCCGCGCCTGCCCGTACCGGAACTGTCGGTGGAGCGGCGACTGGCCGAGCCGGTCGTGCTCACCGAGGACATCGAACGGCTGATCCACATGCTGGCGGCGGCGCTGAAAAGCGATCTGGAACGGCGGGGCGAGGGCGCAAGGCGGCTCAGCCTTTCCCTGTTCCGGGTCGATGGCGCCGTCAGCCGCATCGCCGTTTCCACCTCCCTGGCCCTGCGCGATCCGGTCAAGGTCCGCAATCTGTTCCGTGAAAAGCTTGCCGCCATCGCCTGCGATTTCGACGCCGGCTATGGCTTCGACCTTGCCCGTCTCGCCGCCTTTTCAACCGCGCCCTTCGACATGCGTCAAACCGATCTCGCCGGCGAGACCGACGTGGCGGAGGACGATCTTGCCCTGTTCGCGGATCGCGTACGGGCAAGGCTGGGGCCCAGCGCGGTGATGCGACCGGATCGGATCGAAAGCCATATTCCGGAACGGGCGGTCGCCTTGCGGCCATTTGCGGGAAAGGTGGTGGAGGGCGGCAGGCCGCGCGCGCCTCATCCATTGCCGCCCGAGCGCCCCCAACCCGAACGCCCCGTACGCCTGTTCGACCGGCCGGAACCGGTCGAGGTGCCGGTGACTGAAATACCGGAAGGACCGCCGATGCGGTTTCGCTGGCGGCGCGCCCTGCACAAGGTGGTGCGCGCCGAGGGGCCGGAACGCATCGCGCCCGAATGGTGGCGCAGCGCGGAAGATATGCCGGAGCGTGATTATTACCGCGTCGAGGACAGCGAAGGCCGCCGTTACTGGCTCTACCGGCTCGGCCAGCATGAGGCCGGCAAGCCGCCGCCGCGCTGGTTCATGCATGGGCTCTTCGCATGAGCGCTTCCGCTGCGGCGAATGGGTCTCCCGCCTATATCGAGTTCGGCGTTCATTCGAACTTTTCGCTGCTGCGCGGGGCTTCGCGGCCGGAAGAGCTTATCGTGGCGGCCTGCGCGCTTGGGTATGCCGGCATGGGGCTGGCCGATCGCAACACCGTATCGGGCGTGGTGCGGGCCTGGAGCCAGTCGAAGGCGATCCGCTTTTCGGAAGAGGGCGAATCGCCTGTCCTGCCCTTTCACCCGGGTTGCCGGCTGGCCTTCGCCGATGGCACGCCGGACGTGCTCGCCTACCCGCAGGACCGCGAGGGCTGGGGTCATCTGTGTCGGCTGCTGACGACAGGAAATCTGCGGGAGGAAAGCGAAAAGGGCGCGCCGCTTCTTTATCTGCGCGACCTGATGGAATGGGGTGACGACATCTCGCTCGCCATCCTGCCCGACCCGCTTGGTCCCGCAACCGAAACCCTTGCCCTGCTCGCCCGGCTGAAGGACCGGTTCGGCCAGAACCTGTGGCTGGCCGTCGCGCCCGATTATCGCGGCAATGACCGCTTCCGGCTGGCGCAGGCCGGGGCCCTTGCGGGTGCCGCCGGCCTCCCGCTGATGGCGACCAACGACGTGCTCTATCACGCGGCCGGGCGTCGCCCCTTGCAGGACGTGCTCACCGCCATCCGCCTCAAGACCACCGTGGCCGAGGCGGGGTTCGAGCTCGCCGCCAATGCCGAGCGCCACCTGAAACCGCCGGCCGAGATGGCGCGGCTGTTCAAGCGCTGTCCGCAGGCGCTGGCCGAGACGCTGCGCTTCGCCGCAACGCTGTCGTTTTCCCTTTCCGAATTGCAGCACAACTATCCCGACGAGCCGACGCGCGACGGCGCGACCCCGCAGCAGGAACTGGAGCGGCTGACATGGGAGGGGGCGGCCCGTTTCTATCCCGAAGGCGTGTCCACAAAGCTGGCGGAGCGTATCGACAAGGAACTGGCGCTGATCGGCAAGATGAACTATGCGCGCTACTTCCTCACCGTGCATGACATCGTCCAGTTCGCGCGCAGCAAGGAGATATTGTGCCAGGGGCGCGGTTCGGCCGCCAATTCGGTGGTCTGCTTTCTGCTGGGCGTCACCGCCGTCGCGCCGGAGCAGATCGATTCGCTGTTCGAGCGCTTCATTTCCGAGAACCGCAACGAACCGCCCGACATCGACGTCGATTTCGAGCACCAGCGGCGCGACGAGGTCATTGCCTATATCTACGATAAATATAAGGCGAAACATACGGCGCTGGCCTGCGCCGTGATCAGCTACCGGGGCCGTTCGGCCCTGCGCGAGGTGGCCAAGGCCATGGGCCTGTCGCAGGACGTGCAGGGCGCCTTGTCCGCCTCGATCTGGGGGTGGTGGACCTCCGGCATCGGCTCCGAACAGGCGAAGGCTGGCGGCCTCGACAAGGCGGATCCGGTGACGCGCCATGTTCTGGCCCGCGCCAACGAACTGGTGGCCACGGAATGTCCGCGACATTTGTCGCAGCATGTCGGCGGCTTCGTTATCACCCGAGACCGGCTCGACGAGATCGTGCCCGTCGTCAAGACGGCGATGGACGAGCGCAAGATGGTGGAATGGAACAAGGACGATCTCGACGCAGTCGGCATCCTGAAGGTGGATGTGCTGGCGCTCGGCATGCTGAGTTGTATGAAGCGGGCCTTCAACCTGCTGGAAGATCATTACCGGGTGCGCGACGGGCATGGCAGGCCGATAACGCTGGCCACCATGCGCAAGGAAGATCCGCTCGTCTACGACATGATCTGCCGGGCCGATACGCTGGGCGTATTCCAGGTCGAATCGCGCGCCCAGATGTCGATGCTGCCGCGCCTCAAGCCGCGCTGCTTCTACGATCTCGTCATCGAGGTGGCGATCGTGCGCCCGGGCCCCATACAGGGCGACATGGTGCACCCGTATCTGCGCCGGCGCGAAGGCAGGGAGCGGGTCGACTACCCCAAACCCGAACTGGAAGGGATTCTCGGCAAGACGCTGGGCGTGCCGCTGTTTCAGGAACAGGCGATGAAGATCGCCATCGTCGCCGGCGGCTTTACCCCGGACGAGGCGGACCTGCTGCGCCGCGCCATGGCGACCTTCAGGCGGACAGGCAAGGTGAGCCTCTACCAGGAGCGCATGGTCAGCGGCATGGTCAAAAAGGGCTATCCGGAAGCGTTTGCAGAGCGCTGCTTCAAGCAGATCGAGGGCTTTGGAGAATATGGCTTTCCCGAAAGCCATGCCGCTTCCTTCGCCTTGCTGGTCTATGCCTCCTGCTGGTTCAAGGCCTTCTACCCGGACGTCTTCTGCGCGGCGATCCTCAACTCCCAGCCCATGGGCTTCTACAAGCCGGCCCAGCTCATACGCGATGCGGCCGAGCATGGCGTGGAAATCCGCCCGCTCGACATCAACGCGTCCGGTTGGGAGTGCGCGCTGGAAAAGGCCGGGTTCGATCCGTCGCGTGTTTCGGAACGCCATGTCGACATGCGCCGGACCATCCGCACCATGCATGCGCTGCGCATGGGCTTCAACCAGATCAGGGGTCTCGGGAAGGAGCGCATGGAAGCCTTCGTCGCCCGCCGTGGCGACGGCTATGTTTCGGTGCGCGATGTGTGGCTGCGCTCCGGGCTGAGCAGGGGCGAGATCGGCAAGCTTGCCGAAGCCGATGCTTTCCGCTCGGTCGGGCTCGACCGGCGCGGCGCTCTGTGGGCGGTGCGCGCGCTCGACGCCAAAAGCGCGCTCGAGGCCCTGCCGCTGTTCGACCGGCCGGGTCTCGATACGCCCGAGCGCGAACCCGTTACGCGCCTTCCGGCGATGCGGCCCGGCGAACAGGTTGTGCATGATTATCGCAGCCTCGGCCTGTCGCTGAGGGCGCATCCGGTCAGTTTTCTGCGTGCGCGGCTCGATCGCGCCGGCGTGACCCCGAACGTTCGGCTGGGGTCGCTGTCGGATGGTGCGCGCGTCACCGTATCGGGCCTGGTGCTGGTGCGGCAGCGACCCGGCAAGGGCAACGCCATCTTTCTCACGCTTGAGGACGAGGGCGCGATCGCCAATATAATCGTCTGGCCGCGTATATTCGAGCGCTATCGGGCGGCGGTCATGGGCGGACGCTTCGTGCGCGTCACCGGCAAGCTGCAATCCGAAGCGAACGTCATCCACATCGTCGCCGCACGGGTCGAGGATTTTTCCCCATGGCTGGGGGCTTTGCTGGATGAGGACTCCAGGCCGGATCGGGGCGGCACAGGAGTCATCTCTGTGGAAAGAAGCCAGCATATGCTGGCCCGCAATGCGCAATCCGTCATGCCCAAGGGCCGGAACTTTCATTGAAATGATGCCGGTGCATAATGGGCAGCGGCGTTCTGGCGAAGGCGACCTGCTGGTCCAGCCTGCGCTCTTTGGCTACATTTGCGCCACGCAGGCGATTCCGCTGGCAACGGAATGCTGTTGCAGACGTCAGCTTTCCTCTGTCAACGTGCGCGCTTCCGAAGGCAGCATGATGGGAATTCCGCCCCTGACGGGATAAGCGAGCCTCGCCAGCCTCGAAACCAGTTCGCTGCGCTCGGGATCCCATGTCAGCGGGCCTTTGGTGAGCGGGCAGGCCAGCAGCTCCAGCAGTTTTACATCCACCTCGGGTCCGTTTTTTCCACGCTCATCCGCCATGTGGCCACCCCATGTTCTGAACCTATTGAAGGCTCGAACCGAAATCGTCATTGTCGCGCGCCAGCGCCATTTCGGTGATGGCGATCAGCGTCTCGGCGCGGGTGCGCAGGTCGGGAGCCTCCAGCAGCGCCTGTTTTTCAGCCGGTCCATAGGGAGCCATCATCGACAGGGCGTTGACCAGCATGGTGTCGTCGGCGCGATTCACACCTTCCCAGTCCGCCTGCAGATCATTGGCCTGCAGATAGGCGCGGAACACTTTCAGGAGAGCGGGACGGTCGATGCTGCCGGCGTCGTCATCCTCAAGATCGGCGAGGAACGGGGTGACCCTAGCCTGACGGAAGGGGGTTTTGACCGCAAGCTCTCCGGCAAGCCGGAAGCGGCACACGCCCTGCAGCGCGATCAGATAGCGGCCGTCGCCGGTCTCGGTCATCGAGGTGATGCGCCCAAAACAGCCGACCTCGCAAAGCTCCGGCTGCCCGTCGTCGCGCAGCGCCCCGTCGAGGCCTGGCTGGATGAGGCCGATCAGCCGGTGCGCGGCGATGGCGTGATCCACCATCTGCAGATAACGCGGCTCGAAGATGTTGAGCGGCAGGCGGCTGGACGGCAACAGCAAGGCGCCTTCCAGCGGAAACAAGGGAACGCTGTGCGGAAGGTCCGATTCGCGTCTGTAATGTGCGTTTCCTGCCTGCATACCTTATCCGTCAATGCGTATCCGCTTTCAGGAGAACAGTAGCGACGACAGCTTGCGCCGCGCGGCGAGCGTGGCCTCGTCTGTCATGCCCCATGCCTCGAAGAATTGCAGCAACTGCGAACGCGCACCGTCATCGTTCCAGTTCCGGTCGGCCCTGAGGATGGCGAGCAGATTGTCCGCCGCCTCCATGCGCTCACCCGCAGCGTTCTGGATCATGGCGAGATCGAAGCGGGCCTGATGGTCAGCCGGATTTTGCCGGAGGCGGTTTTCCAGCTCGGCCGCATCGCCCAGTCCCGCCGCCTGCGCGGCCAGCGACAATCTGGTGCGGACGGCGGCGACTTCCGGCGCATCGCGCTTGTCTTCCGGCACCCCCTCCAGAATGGCTTGCGCGCCCTCGATGTCTCCGGCCTCGAACAGAATGTCGGCAAGCCCCGCTGCGGCCGCGACCGAATCGGGAGCCTGTTGCAGGATCGCGCCATAGATGTCGGCAGCCTTTTGCGCATCGCCTTGCGTTCGCGCCTCGGCGGCGGCGGCGAGCGCCTCTTCCAGCGCGGCCTCGCCGGCATCCTTGCCGCCCAGCCGGTCAATGAATTCATTGATCTGGCTCTCGGGCACCGCGCCCATGAAGCCATCGACCGGTTGACCGTCCTTGAAGGCGATAACGGCCGGAATGGACTGGATGCCGAGCTGGCCGGCGATTGCCGGATGCTCATCGATGTTCATCTTGACCATTCTGACCCGACCGCCGGCCGCCTGAACCGCCTTTTCCAATACGGGGCCGAGCTGTCGGCAAGGTCCGCACCACGGGGCCCAGAAATCGACCAGCACGGGCTGATTGCGCGATTCCTGGATTACGTCGGCGGTGAAGCTCGCCGTCGTGGTGTCCTTGACAAGGTCGGCGGGGGCCATAGCGTTGACGCCGGTGTCGGAGCCGTTTCCGAACTGGACCGTGGTTGCGTACTGGCTGCCCGAGCCGAACGGATTGCTGTCGCTCATAAGTCTCATCCCAGAATGTGTTGCCGGGGCCAAAGCGGATTTCGACCCCTGATTGCGTGCTGGAGCCGCATGGCCCTCAATGTGGCGATCAGGCCGCGACTTTCAAGATAACAGGATCGTGCCCGGTTGCCTCGATGAATCTGACCAGGTCGGCGGGCCGGATCGAGCTGGTCGCCTCATTGGTGAGGGGGTGGGCATTGATGATGTCGCTTTCCATCAACCCCGTATCGAGGATCACCTTCACCCTGCCCTGCGTATCGTTGATCAGGCCGAACACGGTCACCGCGCCCGGAATGACGCCGAGCAGTTCCATCAGCATTTCGGGTTTGCCGAACGACACGCGACCGGCCGCCCCGATGAGATGATGAATCTGCTTCAGGTCGACCTCGGCCTCTTCATCCACCGTGACGAGGAAGAAATTGTCCTTCTTGTCCTTGAGGAACAGGTTCTTGGTGTGCGCCCCGGCGATGGCCCCGCGCAGCGCCTGCGAATCGGCCACCGTGAACAGTGGCGGGTGACGTGTGGTCGAGACCTCGATGCCGAGGTCAGCCAGAAATGCAAGCAGCTCATCTTCCGTTTTCGGCAAAGGCCTTCCTCCCTGTTCGAGCCACACCGTCTAGAGCATTTTGTCATCGAGTGGAATCCGGCTGCCGTCGCATAAGGGCAGTGATCCGGCCGAATGGGCCATCAGGTTTTCAGGAGGCGCCCCGCTTCGGGGCCGATCTCCGGCTGAGGGAGCTTTTTGCGCGAAGCAGCTCCGGAGCGGAGAAGCCGTGGATCGTTGAAAAAGCAGGTGAAGCTCGCCGGGCTGGTTGAGCTGGAACATGATATCCCGCGAGCGCTCCTCCGGCGGCCAGCTTTTCGCCTGTCGCAAGATAGCTTTGAGCGGCTGATCGTTCTTATTTTGGGCGAAGTGCAGAAAGCAAAAAAAGACGCGATTTCCCTGTTGCAATCGCCCCGGTCTTCGGCCATATAAGCCCGGCTTGCGGCGAGAGCCGCGCGAGCGGGTGTAGCTCAGGGGTAGAGCACAACCTTGCCAAGGTTGGGGTCGAGCGTTCGAATCGCTTCACCCGCTCCAAAAATCAGCAATGATTTCAAGCATTTAAGAAGCGCCCTACGGGGCGCTTTTTGCTTCCCCGGCCCAACTTCACAAAGCGGGGAAGCAGGGGGGAAGCACGAGGAAGCAAATTCCAGCGTGCCGCAGCGCACAATCGGCGACCCGCCAAGACCCTGCCGTTCCGCTCTCTTCCGCAAATCGACCATCGATTCGTCTCCTTGCGTTCCGCCGACTTCGCGCGGCAATGCGACGTTGCGCGCTTCGATTTCTCTGGTTATATTACTGGAAATATCTCTGGAGATCAACCTTGGGAAGCTCGCAGCGCCGTGCAATTCAAAACTATCGCTCTCGCCTCAGTGAGAAGGGCCTTGTGCGCTTCGAGGTGCTCGGCCGTGACTCCGATCGCGACCTTATCCGCTCACTCGCCAAACGTCTTACCGAGGACACGCCCGAAGCCTCGCGGCTCCGTACTGCCGTCAGCAAAAGCATGGCCGGTGACGAATCAAGGAAAGGCGGCATCCTCGCCGCGCTGCGCCGGTCCCCGCTCGTCGGGGCCGACCTCGATCTCACGCGCTCCCATGAGGCCGGGCGGGATACCGACATTTGATGCGATATCTGCTCGACACCAACGTCATCAGCAACGTCACCAAGCCGTCACCATCGGAATCGCTCCTCGCATGGATGGCCGATCAGAATGACGACGACCTCTACATCGCGTCGCTGACGGTCGCGGAAATCCGGCGCGGCATCCTCGAAAAGCCGGCAGGCAAGAGACGCAACGATCTGGAAGACTGGTTCGGCGGCCCCGAGGGTCCGCAGATGCTGTTCGCCGGCCGCGTTCTGTCCTTCGACGAGCCCGCCGCCCTGATCTGGGCGCGCTTGATGAACGACGGGAAAGCTGGCGGCCGGCCGAGAAGTGCGCTCGACACCATCATCGCTGCCATTGCCGAAGCCAATGGATGCGTCGTCGTCACCGACAATGAAAAGGACTTCACCGACGTCGAGAGCATCAATCCGATGCGCGGCCCAACGATCTGAAGAAACGCGGGCGGGTCTTGGTCACCTGCGGTTCTCACCTGATGTGATAGTGCGATAGGCTGCGAGTTTGCTGGTGCTCACGCTCAACATTGTGAGCGGACGCTGCCCGTCACCAGGCCAATCGCCGATAGAGTTGAGAGTGCGGACGGGTTTGTCGTGACGGGTTGAAGGCTGGGAGAGAGGCTTCCGGCGCCCGTCGCGGAGAACCGCAATGTCCAGAAATGATCGCGGCGTTCGCACCGGCTCGGATCGGGCGAACCTTTATGACGAGATCACCACCAAAATCATCGCCGAACTGGAGGCCGGTCGCGTGCCGTGGGTGCAGCCTTGGGGTACGTCGGCCGCCAAGGCACCGCTCGGCCTGCCAAAAAACGCCATGACCTCCCGCACCTACAGCGGCATCAACGTGCTCATCCTTTGGGGCGCCGTCATTGAGCACGGCTTTCCCTGCCAGGGCTGGCTCACATTTCGTCAGGCCCTCTCGCTTGGGGGCAATGTCCGCAAAGGCGAGCGCGGCACCACAGTCGTCTATGCCGACCGCTTCACCCCGGAAGACGAGAAGCGTCGTGCCCGCGAGACCGGCGACGAGGCCCATGCCATCCCGTTTCTGAAGCGGTACACGGTATTCAACGTGGCGCAGTGCGACGGGCTACCCGACGACATCGCGACGGTCGCACCGCCGCCACCGCCCGGCCTGATCGAGCCGCGGGTCGAGGCGCTGATAAGGGCGACGGGCGTCGACTTCCGCATCGGCGGCAACCGGGCCTTCTACGTCCCGTCCCAGGACTATGTGATGGTCCCGCCGCCCCAGGCGTATTTCGAGCCGATCAACTGGCACCGCACGGCGCTCCACGAGTTAGGTCACGCCAGTGGCCATCACAGCCGGCTGAACCGTGACTTGTCCGGCTCGTTCGGGACCAAGCTCTATTCGGTCGAAGAAATCACAGCCGAACTGATCGCGGCCTACAGTTGCGCTGCGCTCGGTATTGTGCCGACCGTGCGCCACGCGGATTATATCGGGGCGTGGCTTGAAGTGCTTCGCGAAGATTCCCGCGCCATCGTACGTGCCGCTTCGCAGGCGAGCAAGGCGGCCGACTGGCTGCTGTCCTTCCTGCCGGACGACAAGCAGCAGCCAGCCGCGCCCGAGACCGCTATCAACACGAGGGCAGCATGATCCTCCTGACGGACGAGCTGCGCGCGCAGCTTCTCGCCAATGGCCGCCAGCGCGACACAGATCATGTGCCGGTCGTCAAATTCTTCAACCCGCTTGGCGCCGGTGTCTGGTTGGCGACTGAACTCGATCCCGACGGCGACATCCTCTTTGGCCTGGCCGATCTCGGCGAGCCGGAGCTTGGCTATTTCTCGCTCGAGGAGATGGCCTCGGTGCGCCTGCCTTTCGGACTCGGTATCGAGCGCGATATTCTCTTTTCCGGCGACTTTCCGATTTCGGTCTGGGCCGAGGCTGCGCGGGAAGCCGGCAGCATCCGGAGTGCCGAACGGATCATCTATGCCGCGGCGCGTGCGCGGCGGGAGGGCACCTGATGCGCTTCCGCCGCTGGCATAGACCCACCTCACCTGACGACGGAGGACAGCGTGATGATGCCTCCTGATCGTTTGCGCTTGCTGCTGGCGCGCATGGAGGACGCACTTGCGGATGCGCGGCGCAATCTCGCGCTTGCCGAGCGCGCACTGAGCACTCGCGCCGAGGGCGAGACGATTCGTCTGCGCCCGAAATCCCGGCACTACCACCGGCGCATGAGTCGCTGGACAGGCGCTGACGAAGCGGAATATCGGCGGGTGCTTGATCGGCTCCGGCGCAAGATCGACCGGCAGGAGGCGGCGATCCTCACGCTGCGCCGGAAATACCGGGTGAATGCGGAGCGCCCGCAGCGCTTCGACTGGTAGCGTCGCACCTGCGGCTCGGTCGAGAGTGAGAGAGGGGCCGGGGATTTCGTGACGGGTTGGAAGGTCGAGAGAGGGTCTCGGCCGCCCGTCACGGAGAAACCACCATGGCCAACGCTGCCAGGAAGTCGAAGAAGCCTGCCGTCGCGATGATCGTCTTCTCGCGTTCGCGCGACATTCCCTTCAATCGCATCCGCCTCTCGGACAGCAATGTCCGCGAAACCGACGTCGAGGCCGGTCTCGACGATCTCACCCACGACATCGACCGTCGCGAGGACATCGTGCAGGGCATCAATGTCCGCGCCATCCTCGATGCCGACGGCAACGAGACCGGCGATTTCGAGACCCCGGCCGGCGGCCGCCGCTTCCGGGCAATCGCGCGGCTGGTCGAGGCCGGGCGCTTTCCCGCTGATGGCCTCGTTCCCTGCCTCGTCAAGAAGGCAGACGCCAAGACCTCGGCCGTCGACGACTCGCTCGCGGAAAATATGCTTCGGCTCGGCCTGCATCCGCTCGACCAGTTCCGGGCGTTCAAGCGCATGTTCGACAACGGCATGACGAAGGAGGAGATCGCCGACGCCTATCGCACGACGCCGCGCTACATCACCCAGCGTATGCGCTTGGCTTCGGTCTCGCCGGCTCTTCTGGAAGTCTATGCCCGCAACGGAATGCCGCTGGCGATGCTGGAGGCGTTTACCGTCAATCCCGATCATGCCCGACAGGAACAGGTCTGGGAGGCTGTCCAGCGTTCCTACAATGTCCAGCCCTGGCAGGTCCGCCAGCTCCTGACCGAGACCACCGTTCCAACCGACGACAAGCGCGTGCGCTTCGTCGGCGTGGACGCCTATGAGCAGGCCGGCGGCGCGATGCTGCGCGATCTCTTTTCCGAGGACGACGGCGGCTGGCTCGAAGACGTGGCGCTTCTCGACCGTCTGGTCTCGGAAAAGTTGAAGGCGGTTGCCGATGACGTGGCGGCTGAAGGCTGGAAGTGGATCGCTGTCGATACCAGCCATCCCTATGGTTACGACAACGGCCTTCGCGAGATCACCGGCAGCGTCGTCGATCTCACCGACGAGGAGCGCGCTGCCCGTGAGGCGTTGCGCAACGAATACGACGATCTGGAATCGGAATATTCCGAGCATGACGAACTGCCGGAGGAGATAGATCGGCGGCTGGGCGAGATCGAGGCCGCTCTGGACGCCTTCGAAAAGCGCCCCATCGTCTATGATCCTGCCGAGATTGCCCGCGCCGGCGTCTTCGTCAGCATCGACCGCGCCGGCGAGCCTGTCATCGAGCGTGGCTATGTCCGGCCCGAGGATGAGCCGGCGACTGACGCCGGGGACGGCGAGAACGAAAACACCGTCGTCGCCGGAAATGACGGTGAAGTACAGCGCGCCGTCGTCACCATCGGCGGCCAGCCGGTGGAAGCCGAAGAGGACGATGATGACGACGGGATCAAGCCGCTGCCGGAACGGCTGGTCGCCGAACTGACGGCCTATCGCACCGTCGCGCTTCAGGAGGCCCTCGCCAACAATCCGCACGTTGCGATGACGGCGCTGCTCCACCGCATGGTGATAGAGCGCTATCACTACTCCGCCCCGACCGGATGCCTTGAGGTGTCCGTGCGCCAACGCTACTTCCCCTCGCAGGGCGCGGATCTCAGCGACAGCCCGACGGTGAAGGCGATCGGCGAGCGCTTCGACGCCTGGAAGACCGATCTGCCTTCCGACGAAGCGGCGCTCTGGGACTGGATCGCCGCGCTTGACGAGGCGAGTCGCATGGCGCTTCTCGCCCATTGCGTCAGCTATGGCGTCAATGCGCTTTACGAGCGTCCGAACATCCACAGCGCCTCCGGCATCTCGCAACACGGCCTCGACCGACGCCTTGCCGGGGCCGACCGGATTGCCCGCGCCACCGGCTTCGACATGGTGGTCGATGCAGGATGGCGGCCCACGGTCGAAAACTATCTCGGTCGCGTGACCAAGCCCCATATTCTCGCGGCGGTTCGTGAGGGCGCAGGCGAACGGGCGGCCCAACTCATCGACCATCTGAAAAAGGCAGACATGGCCAAGGAGGCCGAGCGCCTCTTGGCCGACACCGGCTGGCTGCCCGAACCGCTGCGCCTGGTCGATCTCGATGGTGATGCGTCCGCCGACACCGATGGCGAGGTCGAGGCTTTGCCCGCCTTCCTCGCCGGTGACGGTGACGATGAGGAAGCGGCCGCTGAAGACGAAGAAGCCCGGCAGCAGCTCGTCGCTGCGGAATGACCTTATGTGAGGCGGCGTGGACCGCCCCGCATCGTTTTTCAACTCGCCCGGCCATCGCGCCGGGCATTTTTTATGGAGACCGTCATGGCTGACCACATCGACATCGACTTCATCTTTCAGACTGACCGCGAAAATCCCCCGGCGGAGCGGTCGCTGCCCTGGGAGGAGACGCGCGACGGCATCACCGTCGTCGTCGAGCCCAAGCCGCATTGGGCCGAGGATTTGCGGGCCTTCCGGTTCGATGTCCGCGAATATTGCCATTATGCCGACTGGATCCGGCATGGCGGGCGCGCTCGGTTTTACGGCCATATCGATACCTGTGGCGATGGCCTGCTGCTGAAGGCTCGCGCCCTGATCGTCCGCGAGATCGCAGAGGGGCTTTGGAGCTGACCATCATCCCCGGCTGAGTTTCAGTCTTACCAGCATCCGCCGTCCTAGCGATACCGTCTGGAGTTGGTTTCCCCGGCCAGAAACACCAGTCCGGTTGAGACCGACACGGAGGAAAGGCTGGCGTGGCAGAGCATCTGCGACGGGTATCCGGCAATTGTCAGATGCGATGAACCACCCCCGCTTCCATTCGCTGACCTTGGTCCGATCCGTCTCCTTGTCAATCAACCCGTGGAGGGTCGGCTTACGCGAGCGTGCCGCCCTCGCGGATTCGGGACATACCCGAACGCGCGAGGGTGATTGCAGATCCGGTCAGACACTTCGGGCGCCTGTCGCGCGGGGGATGGTCCCCCGCCTCCCAAAGACAGGAGCCGGAACCCATGTCCTATGCAGATGCCACCGCCTTCGCTGCCAGCCTCGCCACCACGCTAATGGTCCCGATTGTCGTGTTCCAGGCCGGAGATGGAACCCACGGCGCCATGCCCGCCAACGAATACGACGGCGACGACGAGATGGTGGAACTGGAACTCGACCCATGGAGCTGAGGCGCGAAAGCGCCTCATTCCCTACGGCTCGGATCGCACAAGATGCATTCGGGCATTCCACTACGCGGTGGTCGGCCCATCGCCGGAAGCGGCGCCGAAGCGGACGCCTTCGGCAGGTGAGAGGAAGAGGTCGGGCCTTTGGCCGTGACGGGTTGGATGCGGAGAGAAAGGCTCTCGGCACCCGTCGCGGAGCGATCCAGATGAACCATACCAGCCAATCCACCTTCGCCCCGATCGGGCGGATTCTTGCAGATCGGGTGCTGCCCGAATGTCAGCGGGCGCAGAAGTTGCCATTGCGCATTTCCTGCCTTGGCGCGGTCAGCTATGCCGGAGCCACGGATGCCGATTATCGCGACCGCAGCGTCTTGCTCGGCGAGGCTGCATCGCCGGAAGGTGCCATCGCTCTTGCCGGGCTCTGCGTTTCGCGCGGTGATATCGGCCTTGGCGACGACACTGGGTTGTGCTTCGAGCCGCACCTGATTGTCATTCAGGACAGCGCGCTCGGCCTGGTCCTCGCCGGTGAAATCCGTGCCAGGATCATTCTTTGGGAGCAGCCGGTTGCCAGCGACGGCGAGGCACGACGCATCGTCATCGACGCCAGCCGGCAGCGCGGCTTGGCCTTCGCCGCCTCCGGCCGGGGCGATCATGCGTCGGCTCACGCCATGCGATTTGGGGCAGCGTTGCTGGAAGCGCGGCTGGTCGATCCGGTTTGGCGCGAGACTGCCGCTGAGCTGCTCTGGCTTCCGCAAGCAGCCTGATCCCTTTTTCTTTCTTCAATCAGCCCGGCCTCGCGCCGGGCTTTGTCGTTTCAGGAGTCTGTCATGGCCGACTATTTCACCCATTTCTCCTGCCTGCTCGATGTTGGCACGCCCGGCAACGCCGCTCATGCCCTTGATCTCTACAACCAGCTTTCCGAAGAAGGCGCTTCGGAAGAGCCGCCTTCGGACAGCTTCCTCCTCTCGATCCAGCCCGAACATGGCGGCACACAGCTCTGGATGCGCGATGACATTACCGGAGATCCCGAGCACGTCGTCCAATTCGTCAAACGCTGCGCCGCAGCATTCGGCCTGACCGGCCGCTGGGGGTTTCAATATGCCAACATCTGCTCGAAGCCGCGCGTCGACGGCTTCGGCGGCGGCGCGCATGTTCTTGATCTGGCCACCGGGGAAACCGTTGCCTGGACCTATACCGACGGCTGGCTCGCCCAGGTTCTCGATGGAGGTGATCCCGATGCCTGAGATCATCGAAACCACGGTCTATCGGCTCGATGAGCTTTCCGATGCCGCAAAGGACAAAGCCCGCGCCTGGTATCGTGAGGGCGGTTTCGACTACGACTGGTATGATTCAGTCTATGAGGATTTCCAGCGCATCGCGGACATTCTCGGCATCCGCTTCAAGACCAGTGCCGTGCGGCTTATGGGCGGCGGATCGCGGCAGGAGCCGCGCATCTGGTTTCGGGGCTTCTGGTCGCAAGGTGATGGAGCTTCTTGGGAGGGCTTCTACTCCTACCGGAAAAACGCCTCCGCCGAGATCCGATCCTATGCGCCGCAGGACGTAAAGCTGCATGAGATCGCCGATGCGTTGCTGGCGATCCAACGCCGCAATTTCTACCAGCTTCGCGCCGAGGCCAGCCATCGCGGCCACTACTACCACGAATATTGCATGTCGATCTTGGTCGAGCGCGACAGTCCGACATATCAGGACATGACTGTCGATGCCGAGGAGATCGTAATCGAGGCGCTACGTGATCTGGCGCGCTGGCTTTATCGGCAGTTGGAGCGTGAATACGAATATCTGTCCTCCGACGAGGCGGTGGACGCGACCATCACCGCCAACGAATACACCTTCACGGCGGTGGGCTGCCGTTTCGGTTGATCGCGATCAGGGTTCGCCAATGCTCGCATATCCGGCGGCCTTCGCCGCCTTGATCAGCTTGCGGTCGAAGCTCGCGAAACCCTCGCAATGCGCCGCGCGGCCGAGATGCAGCGCATCCGTGAAATCCATTCCCGTCTCGGCAAGGTCGAGGGCGGCGGCGACGATCGCACCGTCCTCGACCGTCACGGTCGGCAGGCCGGCGAAAACCCGTAGCGCGTGGGCGATTTCCGCCGGGCGATATTCATAGGTGCTGCGCAGCACCCATTCGGTTTCGAGGATCACCGTGACGCCGGCAAAGATCGGCTGCCTGTCGATCAGGCCGCGGGCGCGCGGCGATTGTTTCGGATGGTCGCCGGTCAGATAGCGGACGATCAGATTGGTATCAATCGCGAGCATGGCGGCGCTTCGCCTCGGCCAGCACGCCGGCATCCATCTCCTCAAGCGTCTTCGGCTTGCCCTTCCAGGCCAGCACGCCGAAAACGTCTTCCGGCCGCGTCTCGGTGAAGGCTGGGACTGGCTTCAGCAGTACGCCCTCCGGTGTCTCCTCGACCACGAGCCGCGTTCCTGCTCCCCATTCCCGCCGCTGGCGGATGGCGCTGGGAAGGATGACCTGCCCCTTGGTGGAAACAGTGATGGTGAGCTTATCCGCGCTGGCCATCGACTCTAACCTTTCATGACGTAAGACAAGCGTAAGATAGTCGCTTGCGCGCCATCATTCAAGCAGCGACCGACGGCGGCCATGCGTCCGGGTAGAGGGAGAGGAAAGCCGGGACGGGTTCGAGCCTGTGCGATCGAGAGAGCGCTGCGCGGGCTCGATCCTGTCCCGCTCTCCCGAGTTTTTTCCCATGAACATGATTTCCGTATCCGCGGCGGCATCCGCCACCGTGCCGCTTCCGCTCGCCCCCGATGCCGATATCTCTGCGGCGGTCTTCGCCGCGGCGCAGTTCCTCCTCCCTCATCTCGAACGTGGCCAGCGCATTGACGCCGCCACGCTGCGCGGCGCGATGATGTCTGCCTTCGGCGCCTCCGACGCGGCCGGCGCCTGGGATTGGAAGACGGCCTACGATGCCTGCGAAGCCGCCACCGTCCTCTTCCTGCGCAAATACGGCAAGGTACTTTTCCGTAAATCCGCTTCTCCGGCGACCGCGTTGCCGCAATTCGCCAAGATCGCCGGTCTCCTGCCGACGCATACGCGCCGCTCTCAAGAGGCGAAGTCCTTCCAGCAATTCTCGACCCCGATTCCGTTCGGCCTGGCGGCCGTGACGGCGGCGGCGATCACGCCGGCAGACCGCGTGCTGGAGCCATCGGCGGGGACCGGGCTCCTCGCTGTCCTGGCCGAAATCGGCGGCGGCTCGCTCGTCCTCAACGAACTCGCCGAGACTCGCGCCGGTCTCCTGTCTCTCCTCTTTCCGGCCCTGTCCGTCTCTCGCTTCGACGCGGCGCAGATCGATGATCATCTCGACGCCGGCCTTCTGCCGTCCGTGGTGCTGATGAACCCACCGTTCTCGGTCATGGCCAATGTTGAGGGCCGTGTGGCCGACGCCGCCTTCCGCCATATCGCCTCGGCGCTGGCGCGTCTTGCGCCTGGCGGTCGCCTCGTCGCGATCACCGGCGCGAACTTCGCGCCCGATGCGCCGGCCTGGTCCTCGGCCTATGCGCGCCTTCAGGAGCGCGGCCGCGTCGTCTTCTCCGCCGCGATCGACGGCTCGGTCTATGCCAAGCATGGCACGACCTATCCGACGCGCCTCACCGTCATCGACAAGCTGCCCGCGGACCATCCTTCGATATTCCCCACCGCTCCCGGTGTCGCGCCCGATGTCGCCACGCTGCTTGGATGGCTCGCCGAGCATCTGCCCGCCCGGCTCCCCGTCGATCCGGCCGTCGCCGTGCCCACCGCTGCGCCAGCCGCCGCCCGCAGCGTGCGGGGCTATCTCGCCCGCGCCGCCAGGGCCGCTCCCGCCCCAGCAATGGCCGAACCGGAAGGCGCACCCCTCGACTACGAGACCGTCGATTGGTCGCCCGCAGAGGAAGGCCGTCTCTCCGAGGCCATCTACGAGGAATACGGATTGCAGGCGATCCGTATTCCCGGCTCTCAGGCGCACCCCACCATGCTGGTGCAGTCAGCGGCGATGGCCTCCATCGCGCCGCCGAAGCCGGCCTATCGCCCGCATCTTCCGGGCGCGATCCATGGCCTCCTGTCGGACGCGCAGTTGGAGACCGTGATCTATGCCGGCGAGGCCCATGCCGATTATCTCGCCGGTTCGTGGACGGTAGACGAGACCTTCGACCTCGTCTCCGCCGCGCGCGAAGATGTAAAGAATGCCGTCCGTTTCCGGCGCGGCTTCTTCATCGGCGACGGAACCGGCGTCGGCAAGGGCAGACAATCGGCCGCGATCATTCTCGACAACTGGCTCCAGGGCCGCCGCAAGGCGATCTGGATCTCCAAGTCCGACAAGCTCCTGGAGGACGCCCAACGCGACTGGTCGGCGCTCGGGATGGAGCGCCTGCTGGTCACGCCGCTGTCGCGGTTCCCGCAGGGCAAGCCGGTCACGCTGCCGGAAGGCGTCCTGTTTACCACCTATGCCACGCTACGCTCCGACGACCGTGGAGAAAGGGTTTCCAGGGTCAAGCAGATCGTCCAATGGTTGGGCTCCGACTTCGATGGAGTGATCATTTTCGACGAGGCGCACGCCATGCAGAACGCCGCAGGCGGCAAGGGTGAACGGGGGGACGGCGCTGTGTCCCAGCAGGGTCGCGCTGGCCTGCGCCTTCAGCACGCCCTGCCGAATGCCCGCGTCGTCTATGTCTCCGCGACCGGCGCCACCACCGTTCATAACCTTGCCTATGCGCAGCGGCTCGGCCTTTGGGGCGGCGAGGATTTTCCGTTTTCGACGCGGGCCGAGTTCGTGGAGGCGATCGAGGCCGGCGGCGTCGCGGCGATGGAGGTTCTGGCCCGCGACCTTCGCGCGCTCGGTCTCTATACCGCCCGCTCGCTCTCCTTCGACGGGGTGGAATACGAGCTGGTCGAGCACGCGCTGACGCCTGAGCAGACCCGCATCTACGACGCCTATGCCGGAGCATTCGCCGTCATTCACAACAATCTCGATGCGGCGATGGAAGCGACCAACATCACTGGTGCGACCAGTGCGACCGGCAGCGCCGGCACGCTGAACAAACAGGCCAAGTCCGCCGCGCGCTCGGCCTTCGAGTCCGCCAAGCAGCGCTTCTTCGGTCATCTGCTCACCAGCATGAAGACCCCGACGCTGATCCGCTCGATCAGCCAGGATCTGGAGGCAGGCCATGCCGCCGTCATCCAGATCGTCTCGACTGGCGAGGCGCTGATGGAGCGCCGCCTGGCCGACCTGCCGACCGAGGAATGGAACGACGTGCGCATGGACATTACTCCGCGTGAGTACGTTCTGTCGTATCTGGAAACCAGCTTCCCGGTGCAGCTCTACGAGCCCTTCACCGACTCAGAGGGTAATCTCTCCTCGCGTCCGGTGTTCCGCGACGGCCAGCCCGTCGAAAGCCGCGAGGCGGTCGCCCGCCGCACGGCGTTGATCGAGAAGCTGGCGAGCCTCCCCCCGGTTCCGGGCGCGCTCGACCAGATCGTCCAGCATTTCGGGTGCGATCTCGTCGCCGAGGTCACGGGCCGCTCGCGTCGCATCATCCGCAAGCCCGGCGCCGGCGGCATGGGCGACCGGCTCGTGGTCGAAAACCGCGCCGCCGCAGCCAATCTTGCCGAGACGCAGGCGTTCATGGACGACCAGAAGCGCATCCTGATCTTCTCGGATGCCGGCGGAACCGGCCGCAGCTACCACGCCGAGCTGTCGGCGCGGAACACAAGGCTGCGCGTGCATTATCTGCTCGAGCCCGGGTGGAAGGCCGACGCCGCCATTCAGGGACTCGGCCGCACGCATCGCACCAACCAGGCGCAGCCGCCGCTCTTCCGGCCCATCGCGACCGACGTCAAGGCCGAGAAGCGCTTTCTTTCCACCATCGCCCGGCGCCTCGATACGCTCGGCGCGATCACACGCGGTCAGCGTCAGACCGGCGGACAGGGCCTCTTCCGGCCCGAGGACAATCTGGAAAGCCCCTATGCCCGCGACGCGCTGCGCCAGCTCTATCTTCTTCTGGTCCGCGGCAAGGTAGAGGGTTGTTCGCTCGACCGGTTCGAGTCCGCCACCGGCCTGAAGCTGATGGATTCGACCGGCATCAAGGACGAACTGCCACCCATCACCACCTTCCTGAACCGGCTGCTGGCACTGACCATCGAGCTTCAGGGCATCCTGTTCACCGCCTTCGAGCAATTGCTGAACGCCAGGATCGAGGGCGCGATCGCCAGCGGCAGCTACGATGTCGGGCTGGAGACGCTGACGGCGGAACGCTTCACCGTCACCGATCGCCAGACCATCTATACCCATCCGGGCACCGGCGCGGAAACCCGGTTGCTGACGATCACGCAGCGCGAGCGCAATCGTCCGGTTACGCTGGACGACGCGCTCGGCCATCTCGACGATTCGCGCGCCAAGCTCCTCATCAACGAGCGTTCGGGCCGCGCCGCCGTCCAGATCCCGACCACCAGCATCATGCTGGACGATGGCGAGATCGAGCGGCGCGTGCGGCTGATCCGGCCGATGGACTGCCATAACATCCCGCTCAGGATGATGGGCGAGACCCATTGGGTCGAGGCCGAGCATGATGCCTTCGCAACGGCTTGGTCTGCCGAGATCGCGGAAGTGCCGGAGTTTTCCGACAGCACCATCCATATCGTCGCCGGCCTGCTGCTGCCGATCTGGAAGCGGCTTCCGCACGAATCCTCGCGCGTCTATCGCCTCCAGACCGACGAGGGCGAGCGCGTCATCGGCCGCAGGGTCTCGCCGGCCTGGGCAGCGAATGCGGTGACGACCGGCACGGCGGCGCTGACGCCGGATGCAGCCTTCACCGCGCTGATGGACGGCCGCACCATTCTCGATCTTGCCGAGGGCCTTCAGCTCCGCCGCTCCCGCGTCATGGGCGTCAACCGCATCGAGCTGTCCGGCTTCGATGACACCATGCGCGAGCGGCTGACCGCCTATGGCCTGTTCCACGAGATCATCTCGTGGAAACTCAGGTTCTTCGTGCCCGTCGACGACAACGGGACGATCGTGCTCGGCAAGCTGCTGGACCGCTGGCCGGTCGAGCGCGTCGGCGAGCGGGAGGCCGCGTAATGTCCCGGCTCGACGCCTCCGAACTGGCAATCTGCCTCGGCCGCAATGCCGAGGCGGTTTGCCGGCACTATCTGTCGTCCGGCCACCGTGCCGGACGATACTGGATGGTGGGCGATGTTCAGAATACCCCCGGCCGCTCGATGTTCGTGCGCCTGACCGGCCCTGAATCCGGCAAGGGCGCTGCGGGCAAATGGACCGATTCCGCAACCGGAGAGCATGGCGATCTTCTCGACGTCATCCGCGAGACGCTCGGCCTGACCGACTTCAAGGACGTGGCCGAGGAAGCGCGCCGCTTCCTCTCGCTCCCGCATCCCGAACCGGAAAAGCCGGGAACACCGGCCGGCAGGGCGTCGAGCAGAGCGTCGGGATCGCCTGAAGCGGCGCGGCGGCTCTTTGCCATGTCGCAGCCGATCGGGGGCACACTCGCAGAAGCGTATTTCTGCAATCGCGGCATTACGGCTTTGCACGGAACCACCTGCCTGCGCTTTCATCCCCGGTGCTATTACAGACCTGATGATCATGCGCCCCGGCAGATGCTGCCCGCGATCGTTGCCGCCGTGACCGATCTGGCAGGGCGACAGACCGGAGCGCACCGCACATATCTCGATCCTGGGCTCGCCCCGGACGGCCCAACGAAAGCGGATGTCGAAACCCCGCGGCGGGCAATGGGCGATCTTCTCGGCCACGGCGTCCGCTTCGGTGTTACCGGTGATGTGCTCGCAGCGGGCGAAGGCATCGAGACCGTGCTGTCGCCGCGTCAGGTTCTGCCCCACATGCCGATGCTCGCTGCGCTCTCCGCCGCGCACCTCGCCGCCATCCTGTTCCCGTCGGAGCTGCGCAGGCTCTATGTCCTCAGGGATCGCGATCCGGCCGGGGACAATGCGCGAGACAGCCTGATCGCCAGAGCCACGAGTGCCGGGATCGAGGCGGTGGGATTGTCGCCGGTGTGTGGGGACTTCAACGAGGATCTCCGCGAAGCCGGCGCCGATGCGTTGCGGGTGGCGCTTGCCGGTCAGCTTCATCCTGAAGACATGGCGCGATTTCTGGAGGGGTGAGGGAGCTGTGGGGGAAGAGGCGCGTCCGGTCCGCCTTCACCCGTCGTCCCCATGCATCACCCTGCGCTGTCTGTCGGAGAGGCCACGCCCACGACCTTCCCAGAGGGCGATCGGCCCACAAACGATCCGGGCAGGCAATGGCCGCGTTCGGGTTATTTTCCGCCGGCGGCTGCGCCGCCTTTGCATCGCGAAAGTCAAAATAACCCGAACCCGGCCATCGAGCCCTCGCCGGAGCGCGAGGGTGCCAGCCCGTCCCGCCCGTGGGCTTTCGACGCCTGCGAAGGCCGCGATGGGCGCGGCTCCAGACGAAGGAAGCTCCCGATGATGCACGAAGACGACGATACGGGTTTCGAGCCGGTTCACACTTCTTCCCCCACCGATCACGTCCTCACCGAACTCCAGCTTTACGGCTGGCGCCCGTTTCAGGATGAAGCGGACCCGAGGCCGCTTCCCGAAGGCAACGCCGTCGCCGGCGCCGTCACAGACATCTTCGACGCCCTTGTGGCGACGCTCAGTGACACCCGTCTCGAACCCGATCTCGAAGAGCTGCTCTGGGGGGCTGCCAATCTCTTCCACCGCGCCACCAGCCGGGTGGAGCGTGAGCTGGACGACAACGAGCTGGCGCAGCGCCGCCTTCAGCGGGAACAGGACGGCAGCGAGGTTAAGTCCGTCGAGCTGGAGCGCCTGACGGCAGAGGGGCAGACCCTTATCGAACGGCGCAACAGCATGGAACTCTTCCGCGACGTCGCCGCCGAACAGTTTGAGCGCCACACGGGCGCCGCCTGGCGTCCCCGCACCGGCTCGATGGTCAACCATCGCAATCTCACCGCCGCGATGATCGACAGCCGCGACTTCCTGGCCGCGAAACGCCGGGCCGAGACCGAGGTAATGCTGCCCCCCGGTCCCAAAGTCGCCCTGACCGGCGGTCTCGACTACAATGACCACGGCCTCATCTGGGCGAAGCTCGATCAGGTACGCGCAAAACACACCGACATGGTGCTGCTGCATGGCGGTTCGCCCAAGGGCGCCGAACTGATCGCCGCCAAATGGGCGGACAATCGCGGTGTGCGCCAAGTCGCCTTCAAGCCCGACTGGACGAAGCACGGCAAGTCCGCACCCTTCAAGCGCAACGACGCTCTGCTCGACGTCCTGCCGGTCGGTGTTCTCGTCTTCCCCGGCAGCGGGATTCAAGAGAACCTGGCGGACAAGGCCCGTAAGCTCGGCATCCCGGTCATGAAGTTCGACGGTGGCGCGTAAGCGCCGCCGCCTAGCGGCTGTTCCAGCCGCCAATACTTGACTACTGGAGAGGTCAATGGCTCATATGAACCATCCTTGCAGAACCGGAACAGTAGCATAGTCGCAGGCGGAGCGTATCCATAGGCAGCCTGCCGTGATCCTCAACCGTTTCTGGAGGTTTCCATGACGCTGATCCTGCTTGCTATCTCGCTGACGATCATGCTTTGCATCATTGCCTACAATCTCGCGATTTACGCGCTGCCCGTCATGGTTGCGATCTCGGCCGCGCAGTATGCCTGGGCCGGCGGCGCCGGAATATTCATGAGCGGCTTTGCGGGCGCGGGAGCCGCTTTGCTGTCGATCGCGCTGGTGATCGGCATTCTCGGCTTCGCGAAGAACCCGGCCTTGCGTGTGATTGCGCTCGCGATGTTCGCGATCCCTGCCGCCATTGCCGGCTACGCCCTCGTGCATGGCGTCACGAAGAACACAATCGACTCGACGATAGTACTCAATCTGCTCGGCGGAGCAGGCGGCCTGTTCATCGGGATCGCCGCCATGGTCAATCTGAACGCGCTTGGTGTCTCTGTCTTCTCTCGTTGATGCGGCGACTGCGGTCCGTCATTCCCACGATGAAAGTACGGCGGCTTGTCCCGCCGGGTTCCGTCTTTCCTGCCAAAAATAGGCATGTGACGTCAGTTCTGCTGCCATGCCGTCGCTTCCAGCCTGCTTCATCTGACCGTGGAGGCTCGGATATGGGACGCCTCTCGCACCCGTAGCGGTCGTTGCCTAGGTGCCGATCCACATAGCGATGAATGCGGCCCACGATCACCTTCATCACCTTTCCCAACTCTGCCTGACCGATCCCTCCGCTATTTAAGCGAATGCGGTGCGATTCCGCGCCTCATAGCCCGATAAGCTTGTCTGGTTTCTTCCCAGCCAGCGTCCCCTAGCACAGACGCGGGTGGCTTGAAGAGGAGAGCGGCAGGTGCCGCCCATCCGTGGGTGGTGAGCGGACCCGACCGTTTGCTGTTGACGGCAAGGATGGTTCTGCTCTGCGCCTCGGTTCGTATTCGTCTCAGCGGCGCCATCCCTCCGACTGACTGATCCCCTAAGTCCGTGCGGTTTCCGGCCGCAACCCACGCGGCTCCGGACCGTGTTGCCGCGCAAGCGCGGCTGCCCGCTCCACTCCGGGCCTTATGGGCGAGCTGCCAGCGAGCAGGCAGTTGCAGGCGTCTCCCGCCGGCCTTGGCCGGGTCTCGTCGGAGGGATGGTCCCTCCGAGAAGCAACGGAGACTTGAAAATGCAGAACATCATCATTCTCGCCGGCAACATCGGCCAGGACCCTGAAACTCGCACCACCCAGGGCGGCACCAGCATCACCCACTTCACCCTGGCCACTTCTCGCCCCCGCTACTCGGAAGGCAAAGTCGTCCGGGACGAGAACGGCTACCGGGTTCAGGATACCGAATGGCACCGGATCACCTGCTTCAACGGCCTCGGCAAGACGGTCCAGCAATACTGCGAGAAAGGCATGAAGGTTCTGGTTCGCGGGCGCATCCACTACACGAAGTGGAAGGACCAGCAGGGCAACGACCGCTACGGGTGCGAGATCATCGCTGAGACGGTCGATTTCCTGAGCCGGGCGAAGCAGACTGAAAACAACAACGGCAGCCAGCCCGACTACGACGACGAAATACCGTTCTAGGCCGGAAGAGATGGAAATCCGGTGGCACAAGCCGCCGGATTTCCATCGTCGATGACCTGGACCCGTACGCCTCGTAAGGAGCGATGCCGGGCGACCATCGGCCCGGCGCTCGGCCAGCCGAATCACTCAATGTCTCTTACGCTCGCATGACTGCCTCAACGAGCGATTCTGGCTCGATTCTTTCGTAAACTACGACTATTATAGCCGTAGTTCTGGCGCGAGACTCAGTGCCGGTGGGAGGTGATCTTGTATGATCACCGCCCATCAAACTCGGGCCGCGCGCGCATTGCTGGGTTGGACACAGGAGACGCTCGCAGACAGGGCCGCCGTTTCGCTGACCGCGCTCAAGCGCATGGAGTCGGTCAATGGTGAGCGCGTCTTCGAGAGTACTGCCGATAGGGTTCGCAGGGCGTTGGAAGCGGCAGGCATTGTCTTCATCAATTCCGACCGGCATATCGGAGTGATGTTGGATGTCCCGAACACTGTTCGTCGCTGACGCCATTTCCCCAAACCGGACGCGATGCCGCATGCACGTGCGTTATGGTGAATCGTCGTTTAACAATCACGTCATTGTGATAATGTGCGCGCCATCGCACCAGACGTCGCAATTGGGGAAAGGGCGCAATGGCGACGCTATCCTTTCGTGATGAAGCGCCCGACGGCGATTTTCTCACCGACTACGACCGCACGCATGTGAAGCTCTATTGTCGCCTGCTCGATGCCGAGGCGGATGGCGCCGACTGGCAGGAAGCCGTCGAAATCCTGTTCGGCATCGACCCCGGCACCGAGCCCGAGCGCGCCCGCCGGATACACGATACGCACCTCGCCCGCGCCCACTGGATGAGCGAACACGGCTACAAGATCCTGCGCCTCGGCCGCCTGAACTGAAGTTTCGTAGCCCATCGCATTGCTGACAAGGCAAGGCGGTTTGCGGCTTCAGGCACTTGCGCGGCGCGCAACCCGGCCGGATCATCTTCCCGTTTGACCTGCGTTCGTAGCCTGGGAGGAATATCATGAGACCCGACACGTCACGCTGGCGGGCAGAGTCCGCTTATGGGTTTATGGACGAGGCAGGCGTCGATCATCTCGCCTGGGAGTGTCTGCGCCGGAACGGCGACTATCAGCAAGACTATCGTGACCTGCGGCGCGCAGACCGCCTCGGCAAGCCGCTCCCCGAACCGATGGAGAGCCGCTGGGGGCTGCGATTTCGCGGCCCGGCCACGTCTGACGGCAGGCGACCAACCGATCTTCTGGAGTGAGACCGCCGACACCGCTATTTTGCGGGTGGCGGGCAACCCGGCGCCCGCGCGGGAGGGAGCCATCACCCTGCGCGCCTTCCTTTCTGGTGAGAAGAGGGTCGCGCCAGACGAACTCCATCTCCTCCTGCGCGAGATCGGCCCTGGCCTGCATCTGGTCGCCGATCCTGCGATTCGGCCCGACGATCCGATATCGGTTGCTATCGCGCTCGACCGCGACGGTCTCGATCGCGTCGCCGCGCTCGATCGCCTGCTGCGCCACCTGGCCGGCTACCGCATTCCGCCCGATCAGCGCATGACCGCGCAACAGCGACGACGCCTCAAGGTGATGTTGCGCGCCGTCGACGCCCGCCAGCATCGCACCAGCCAGCGCGAGATCGCACAGGTGCTGTTCGGCGTCGAACGCATCGCCGAGGAGCACTGGCAATCCTCGCCACTCCGCGACACGGTGCGCGATCTCATTCGTGACGGCACCGCCATGATCGCCGGCGGTTATATCAAGCTTCTACGCTTCCGCCGCCGACCCTGACCACTCCCGGTCAGGGTGGGGATATTTGACACCCCCTGAAATTCCCCACTCCCTGCGCCCCGCTTCTTCGCCACCGTGACCCCTGACCGCCGCTCGCCCCGAGCGACATCCCCCAGAGCCACGGAGGCATCCATGCACCCCAATCCCGCTCTCCTGCCGCCGCGCTTTCTGCGCACGAGGGAAGCCGCAGACTTTCTCGGTCTCTCGCCCCGCACACTGGAAAAGCACCGGACCTATGGCACCGGGCCGTTGTTCCGCAAGCTCGGCGGCCGCGTCGTCTATGCGATCGACGAACTCGAAGCCTGGGCCGAGCGCGGCACGGTCGCCTCGACCTCCGATCCGCGCGGCAGCGTGCTGCCCGCCCTGCCGGGCAACAGGCAGCACTATCCCGCGCCCGGCCGCCCGGCGCGCTGAGGGCCATCACGCATGTCCCGACGCCTTCCCAGCTCCGAGCGCACGCGCCTCGATCCTTTCGTCATCGCGACGGGCGACGCCAGCCCGCGCGACCAGCGCGACCTGATGGAGCGCCCGTTCTTCTCGCTGGCGAAATCACGGCGCACCGTGCCGATCCTCTACGAGGCCGGCGAGGTCCGCGTCGAGGTTTTCGCCGTCCCGGAACATGGCATGGCCACGATCTGGGACGCCGACGTTCTGATCTGGGCCGCCAGCCAGATCGTCGATGCGCAGAACCATGGCCTGACCACATCGCGTTTTCTGCGCTTCACGCCGTACCAGTTGCTGACGGCCACGAAACGCGGCATCGGGATCCGCGCCTACGATCTTCTCAAGCGCGCGCTCGACCGGCTGCAATCCACCTCGATCCGCACTACCATCCGCCAAAGCGAGCACTGGCGGCGGCACCAGTTCTCCTGGATCAACGAATGGGAAGTGCTGACCCGCCGCGATGGACAGGCCGAGGGCATGGAGTTCGTGCTCCCCGACTGGTTCTATCGCGGCGTCATCGATCGCACGCTCGTGCTGGCGATTGATCCCGCCTATTTCCGGCTGACAGGCGGGCTGGAGCGCTGGCTTTACCGCATCGCCCGCAAGCACGCCGGACATCAGCCGCACGGCTGGCGCTTCGATTTCGCGCATCTGCATGAAAAGTCCGGCAGCCTCGTGCGCGCCTCCGATTTTGCGCTGCATCTGCGCCGCCTGATCCTGCGCCAGCCGCTGCCGGGCTACCAGCTTTTCCGCGAGGTCGAAGACCGTCGCGAACTGCTCCACATCCGGCCCGCGAATGCCGTAGCCCGCGCTTGTGGAAAAGATGTGGAAGGCATCTGTACTCCACACGCACCCGCTATCTGTACTTCGCACGCAGGGGGTTCTGTACTCCGCACGCAACGACCGCAGCTAAGCTTCTGGCCCGAAACGACGATTCCGGGCCTTAACTTAGAGTCTAACAATAAGAATAACTTTGAAGGGCGCGCGCGCGATGTGGAAAACCTCATCCACGACACCGCCCGAAGCCTCAGCGTAGCCGCGAAGAAAAGCGTGCCGTTCGCGCCGCAGCGTGCCGCAGCGAGCGACGATGCCGATACCTCTGCGACCGACACGCCCCGGCTTCCTCTCGATCCGCCGGGAGGCTGCCGATGATCGTCGCGTTGCTCAATCAAAAGGGCGGCGTCGGCAAGACGACGCTCGCCCTACATCTCGCCGGCGAGCTGGCCATGCGCGGAAGCCGCGTCACCCTCGTCGACGCCGACCCGCAGGGCTCGGCCCTCGACTGGTCGCAGCAACGCTCGCGCGAGGGCTTGGCCCGCGCGTTCGGCGTCGTCGGCCTGGCGCGCGACACGCTGCACCGCGAAGCCCCCGAGCTTGCCCGCGCCGTCGATCACGTCGTCATAGACGGCCCGCCGCGCGTCGCCGGGCTGATGCGTTCCGCGCTACTCGCCGCCGATCTCGTCCTGATCCCGGTGCAGCCGTCGCCGCTCGCCGAGGCCCGCATCTACCGGCCGCAGCTCGTCGCCCGTTTCGTGCTCAATCGCTGCGGAGCGCGTACCGTCATCGCTCGTGAGACGGCCGAGACGCTGGTCGACCATGATCCGCCCTTGCTCGCTGCCACAGTCGGCCAGCGTGTCGTCTTCGCCGACGCCGCGCAGACCGGGCGACTCGCTTCGGACATCGACCGCCAGTCGCCCGCCGCGCGCGAAATCGCGGCGCTGGCGGGCGAGGTCGCGCGTCTCGGCATCGGGAGGACCGCGCCATGATGGTGCTTCCCGAAATCATACTGTCCGGCGACTGCCGCGATCGCATGCCGGCCCACGGCCCCTACAACATGATCCTCGCCGATCCCCCTTACGGCGACACGTCGCTCGCCTGGGATCGGCGCGTCGAGGGCTGGCTGGCGCTCGCGCGCGCCGCGCTTGCGCCGACCGGCTCGATGTGGGTCTTCGGCTCGTTGCGCAGCTTCATGGCCACCGCCGACCGCTTCGCCGACGCGGGCTTGCGGCTCGCCCAGGAGATCGTCTGGGAGAAGCAGAACGGCACGAGCTTTCATGCAGACCGCTTCAAACGGGTCCACGAGCTGGCCGTCCAGTTCTATCGCGCCGAGACGCCCTGGCGCGACATCTACAACGATCCGCAGACCACGCCCAATGCGACGGCCCGGACGGTGCGGCGCAAGCAGCGTCCGCCCCATACCGGCCAGATCGACGCCGGCCACTATGTCAGCCAGGACGGTGGGCCGCGCCTGATGCGCTCGGTCATCTACCTGCGCAACTGCCACGGCCGCGCCATCCACCCGACCGAGAAGCCATCCGCCCTTCTCGAAATCCTCATCCGCACGAGCTGCCCGGAAGGCGGCCTGGTCGGCGATTGGTTCGCCGGCTCGGGTTCCGGCGGCGAAGCCTGCCGCCTCTCCGGCCGGCGCTATATCGGCTGCGAGATCGACCCGACGATGGCCGACCGCGCCCGCGACCGCATCGCCAGCGTGCTGCCGTTCCATGACGGAGGCCCGTCATGACGGCCGGCACGGACAGGCGCGGCTTCGCCACCCACCCGGCCGATCCCGATAGCTGGATCAAGGCCGGCGATGCACCGCCGCCGCGCACGGATGCCGCCGACGCCTATTCGGCGCGGCTGACCGTGTCCATCACGCCGGCGCTGCGCGGCCGCATCAAGATCGCTGCCTTCCAGCGCGGCGTCACGGTCGCCGACATGCTCCGCGACCTGTTCGTGCGGGAGTTCCCACCGACCGAGGGAGGAACGCCATGAGCGGCTTCCAGCCCGGCCGCATGGGCGGCCACGCGCTGCCCGACGACGCGCCTGCCTTCACCACGCTGGTTCACCTCACCTGGGAAGAAGGCAGGATCGAGCACCGCATCCGCTTCGGTCGGACGATCTACCAGCGGACGATCGACCGGCGCAGCCGCGTCGTCGGCTTCGCGCCGAACAGCGTCTTCGCCTTCATCCGCTGGGCCTCGAACGACTACGGGACCGTCGTGTCGCGCATCGACATCCTGCGCGCCATCGGACGCGGCGAGCCGTTCCAGACGCTCCCCTTCGTGCGCCCCGGCGGCGACCTTCTCCTCAAGCTCCACGGCTGGCCGACGGTCGAGCGCGTGCTCCAGCTCGTCGACGCGATCGAGGCGCTCGGCATCGACGCGGCAGACGCCGCGCCGGCGTATTGGCGGCACGTCCACAACCGGCTGACCGCCGGTGTGGAGCCGCGCCTCTATACGCGCGAGCAGCACGACGCCTGGCGCGCGCGCCGGAGCATCCTGCCATGAGCCCGCGCCGCGTCACGCTGATCGCCATGCTCGCCGGTGCGGCTCTGGTCGCCGCGCCCGTCGTCACCGGTCAGGCGCCGCGCTTCATCTGGAACGCATCTCCGAGTGTGCCGATCGGGCTCTACGGAATCGCCCCGGCCGGCGCGATCGAGGTCGGCGATCTGGTCGCGGTGCTGCCGCCCGACCACCTCGCCGCCTTCCTCGCCGCGCGCGGCTACCTGCCGCGCGGCGTGCCGCTCCTCAAGCGCGTCCTGGCGCTGCCGGGCGCCGAGGTCTGCCGCCACGGCGCGACCGTGATCGCCTACGATCACGCCTATGGCGAGGCGCAGGCCCGCGACCGCTTCGGCCGCGACCTGCCGCAATGGCAGGGCTGCCGCGTCATCGCCGAGGGCGAGGTGTTCCTGATGAATTGGCACGCCGCCGACAGCCTCGACGGCCGCTATTTCGGCGCGCTTCCCACCTCGGCCGTGATCGGCCGCGCGCTCCCTCTCTACACCGATGAATACGGCGACGGACGCTTTCGCTGGCGCTTCACCGATCCGGCCAAGCAGCCGTGAGCCTTCCGCAACCATCAACCACAGGAGACAATAGCATGGCTGACCTCGGCAGTTTCACCCGCACGGAAACCGGCTTCACCGGTCGCTTCGAGACGCTCGGTATCGACGCGCCGCTCACCTTCGTTTCGGCCAAACCCTCGGACGCCGACAATGCACCGGCCTACCGCATCCTGCTCGGCGGCGAAGACGGCCGCGACATCGGCGCGGGCTGGTCGCATGTCGGCGAAAAGGCCGGCGAGTTCGTCTCCATAGAGATCTACAGCCCGCTGTTCGGCTGGCTGCGCGCCAACCTCTTCCGCGACAGCGACGACGACGACACCGCCTGGAGCCTCCACACCAACGACCAGCGGACGAAGCGGGCCGAGGGGGCCGACAAGTGACGGTTCAACGTCCCGCCGGCGTCGGATGGCCTTCCGCCGTCCGACGCGCGGCACTCCTCCTTCTCCTTTCCGGCCTTGCCCTCGGCCTCGCGCCAGTGCCCGCGGTTCTGGCCGAGACCGTGCAGGCCGGACGCCCAGAAACCGGCGGTCCCTATGCAGCCGACATTGCCGACGCCGCGCAACGCTTCGGCATCCCGGTCGCCTGGATCGTCGCCGTTCTCGGCGCGGAGAGCAGCGGCGATCCGGTTGCCGTTTCGCCGGCGGGGGCGATGGGGCTGATGCAGGTCATGCCCGCGACCTGGGAGGAGCAGCGCGCTCTTCACCGGCTCGGCAACGACCCCTTCCAGCCGCGCGACAACATCCTCGCCGGAGCGGCCTACCTGCGGGCCATGTGGGACCGCTACCGCACCGTCACCGACATGCTCGGCGCCTACAATTTCGGTCCCGGCCGGTATGACGAATACCTTGCCGGTGAGCGCGGCCTGCCGCCAGAAACGCGCGATTACGTCGCCGCGCTCTCGCCTGTTCTCGCCGGCGAACCGCTCGCGCCGGGCACGCTCGCCGGTCCGTCGCGCGTCACCGACTGGCGCGAAGCTCCTCTCTTCGTCACGGCACCAGCTGGCTCGGAACATGCACGCGGCCTGCACGGCGAACGCAGCGCCGGCGCACCTTCGGATGCGCCTGCCGCGTCGCCCGATTCGCTCGCGCCGGCCCCGGCCGAGGCTCTGTTCGTCGTGCGATCCGGCTTGGGAGGCGCCCCATGAGCCGGATCGCATGGCTTCGCGCTGTAGCGGAGTGCCGGAAAGGAAAGGAAGGGTCGCGGGCCGGAAGGGGCACGGCGACTGGAATACGGCAAGGTAAAAGCGCCCGCGCAAACCACCGTCAAGCCATTGGAATGGCTTGGTGTTTTGCGCATAAGGCGGTCGGTCGTGCATACGCATGGGCGATTTTGCCAGCAAAATCAAAGGCACTTCGTATGCGCGGCTTCGCCGTGCCTCCTGGGAGGCGCGCATGAGCGGCGACGACAACGAGTTTCGCATCCGCCCCGGCAAGCCGCGCTCGACCCGCGCGCCGCGCACCAAGACCTTCATCAATCAGGTGCTGCGCGCCGCCAAGCAGGCGAGCAATGCGCCCGCCAGCGGATCAGCATCGGGATCGGGGCGCAGGAGCGGCAGCGCCGGCCGCTCGACCTTCGGCCGTGGCCGCAATGTCGTGTCGCGCAGCCGCCTGCTCGGCTCGCGTCGTCGCGTCGTCGCCAAGGCGCGGATCGCCCGGCACAGGGGCCGCGCCTTTCGCTCCGCGCCGATCTCGGCGCACCTCTCCTATCTCAAGCGCGAAGGCGTCAGCCGCGACGGCGAGAAGGGCGTCATGTTCGATGCCGACAACGACCGCGCCGACGATCTCGCCTTCGCCGATCGCTGCCAGGACGACCGGCACCATTTCCGCTTCATCATCTCCCCCGAAGACGCCGGCGACATGGAAGACCTGCGCGCCTTCACGCGGGATCTCGCGAGGCAAATGGAAGCCGATCTCGGCACCCGTCTCGACTGGATCGCCGTCGATCACTGGAATACCGACAACCCCCATGTGCATGTCATCATGCGCGGCGTCGACGAGACCGGCGCCGATCTCGTCATCTCGCGCGACTATATCAGCCATGGCCTGCGCGGACGCGCCGAGGAACTGGTCGATGCCGAACTCGGCCCCAAGCCCGAGCACGAGATCCGTTCCAGTCTCGCGCGAGAGGTCGATGCCGAACGCTGGACGCGGCTCGATCGGGAGATCGCACGCCAGGCCAACGAGCTGGGCTATATCGACCTGCGGCCCGAGGCGAAGGGACCGGACGATCCCGAAATCCGCCGGCTGCTGGTCGCCCGCCTGCGCCATCTCGACAAGATGGGCCTCGCCACCGATGCCGGCGTCAACGAATGGTTCGTCGAGCCGGGCGCGGAGCGGACGCTGCGCGATCTCGGCACGCGCGGCGACATCATCAAGACCATGCACCGCGCCTTCGCGGGGCTGGGCGAGGAACGCGGCATCGCCGACTTCACGATCGACACGGCCAAGGACGGCCCGCCCATCATCGGCCGCCTGGTTGACAAGGGTCTCCATGACGAGCTGACCGGCGAAGCCTATGCCGTGATCGACGGCACCGACGGCCGCGCCCATCACGTCCGCCTGCGCGGCATCGAAGCCTTCGAGCATACGCCACCGATCGGCGGCATCGTCGAGGTCCGCCGCTTCGGCGGTCACGACGATCCACGCCCCACCATCGTCCTCGCCAATCGCTCCGACCTCGATCTCCAGGGCCAGATCACGGCGCCCGGTGCGACCTGGCTAGACCATCGGCTGGTCGAGCGCGACCCCATGCCGCTCGGCATGGGCGGTTTCGGCCGCGAGGTGCACGAGGCGATGGATGCGCGCGCCGAACATCTCGCCGACGAGGGCTTCGCCCGCCGCGAAAGCCAGCGCATCGTCCTGCAACGCAATCTTCTGGCGACGCTGCGCCGGCGCGAACTCGACGCCGTGGGCGAGCAGCTCTCGGCCGAGACCGGGCTGTCGCATGTGAAGGCCCAGGCCGGGGAATATGTCGCCGGCACCTATCGCCGCCAGCTCGCGCTCTCCTCCGGCCGCTTCGCCGTGATCGAGGGCATCGCCCCGGACGGCGGGCGCGGCTTCCAGCTCGTGCCCTGGTCCCGCGAGATCGAACACAAGCTCGGCCAGCACATCTCCGGCGTCGCCCGCAGCGGAGGCGGCATCGACTGGTCGCTCGGCCGCAAGCGCGATCTCGGCCTCTGACGAAAGGAACCTCCCATGTCCGGCACGAAAATCCTCTGGGGCCAGATCAGCATCGTCTTCCTGATCGTCCTCGCCTCCGTCTGGGGCGGCACGCAATGGGTCGCCTTCCGGCTCGGCTTCCAGCCCCAGCTCGGCCCCGCCTGGTTCGAGGTCGCCGGCTGGCCCGTCTATTATCCGCCGGCGCTGTTCTGGTGGTGGTATTTCTACGAAGCCTATGCGCCGCGCATCTTCGCCGAGGGCGGCATCATCGCCGCCTCGGGCGGCTTCCTCTCCATCGCCGTCGCCATCACCATGTCGGTGATGCGCGCCCGCGAGGCGTCCGACATCGACACCTACGGCTCGGCGCGCTGGGCAGAGCGGTCCGAGATCGAAAGCGCCGGTCTTCTCGGCCAGGACGGCGTGATCCTCGGCCGCTACGAGCGCGACTATCTGAGGCATGACGGCGCCGAGCACATCTTATGTTTCGCGCCGACGCGATCGGGCAAGGGCGTCGGGCTCGTGGTCCCGAGCCTGCTGACCTGGCCGGGAAGCTGCATCGTCCATGACATAAAGGGGGAGAACTGGCAGCTCACCGCCGGCTTCCGCGCGAGGCACGGCCGCGTTCTTCTCTTCGATCCGACCAATGTGGCCTCGGCCGCCTACAATCCCTTGCTCGAGGTGCGGCGCGGCGAGTGGGAAGTGCGCGACGTCCAGAATATCTCCGACGTGCTGGTCGATCCCGAGGGCTCGCTGGAGAAACGGTCGCATTGGGAAAAGACCAGCCACTCGCTTCTGGTCGGCGCGATCCTGCATGTGCTGTATGCCGAGAAGGACAAGACGCTCGCCGGGGTGGCCGCGTTCCTCTCCGATCCGCGCCGCACGATCGAAGCCACACTGGATGCGATGATGGCCACGCGCCATCTCGGCGAGGCCGGGCCACACCCCGTCGTGGCGTCGTCGGCCCGCGAGTTGCTCAACAAATCCGACAACGAACGCTCCGGCGTTCTCTCGACCGCCATGAGCTTTCTCGGCCTTTATCGCGATCCGGTGGTCGCGGCCGTGACCTCGCGCTGCGACTGGCGCATCGCCGACCTCATCGCCGATCCGAAACCCTCGACGCTCTACCTCGTGGTGCCGCCCTCGGACATCTCGCGGACGAAGCCTTTGATCCGACTTGTGCTGAACCAGATCGGCCGCAGATTGACGGAAGATCTCCACGCCAAAGACCGCCGGCATCGCGTTCTGCTGCTGCTCGACGAGTTTCCCGCCTTGGGAAGATTGGATTTCTTCGAGTCCTCGCTGGCGTTTCTGGCGGGCTACGGCATCAAGAGCTTCCTCATCGCCCAATCTCTCAATCAAATCGAGAAAGCATACGGCCAGAACAACGCCATCCTCGACAACTGCCACGTCAGGGTCTCGTTTGCGACCAACGACGAGCGCACCGCCAAACGCGTGTCCGATGCCCTCGGCACCGCGACCGAGATGAAGGCGATGCAGAACTATGCCGGCAGCCGTCTTGCTCCGTGGCTCGGACACATCATGGTGTCGCGTTCCGAGACCGCCCGCCAACTCCTCACACCCGGCGAAATCATGCAGCTCCCGCCTGACGACGAGATCGTCATGGTTGCCGGTAGCCCGCCGATCCGGGCGAAGAAGGCGCGCTACTATGTCGACCCGCGCCTGACCGAACGCATCCTTCCGCCGCCCGACCCGGCGACGATCGCCGCTTCGGCGCGCCCCGATGGATGGACGGCACTGAAGCCCCTTGCGCCCGATGCCGCGCTGGTCGCGGTCGCCGAAAAGGCCGCGAGAAAGAAGGAGGAGGACAAGGCCAATTCCGGCCTGCGCCGCGAACCCGACATGCCACAACATGTCGAGATCGTCCACGAGAAGAAGGAGCCCGCTCCCGAAGACGAGTTCCGGCACCTGCTCGGCGACGATCAGGAAGACAGCGCCCGGCAGCGGCAGGTCATGCGCCGCCAGATGCGCGGCGTCGCCCGGCAAGCCGCCATGGACCCGAATGACGGCATCGATATGTGAGGAACCATCATGCGTGAACGCCTTTCCCTGACCCTTCCATCCGACCTGCTCGTCAGGCTCAACGACCTCGCCGACCGACGCAGGCTGTCGCGCTCAGCCGTTGCCGAGGCGGCGATCGCCTCATTCCTGTCGCCCGACGCGCAGGACATGCGCGAAGCCGCCTTCACACGCCGGCTCGATCGCCTGTCGCGCCAGACGGCACGGCTGGAACGCGACATGCGGCTGACCGCCGATACTCTGGCGCTGTTCATCCGGCACTGGCTGACCGTCACGCCGCAGCTCCCGCCCGAGGAGAACGCGGCCGCCCACACCAGGGGTCTCAAGCGGTTCGACGGCTTTGTCCAGACCCTCGGCACGCGGCTCCAGCAGGGCAGCAGCTTCCTGAGCGAGATTCCCGACGACATTCCCGAACACAAGGACGACGCCGATGTGTGATCTTGCTTGCGAAACTCGCGCCTCGCGCGTATATACTCCAACGTATATACAGGAGGCTGCCATGCCCCATATCGCCAAAATCTTCCAGTCCGGCAATTCGCAGGCCGTCCGCTTGCCGAAGGATTTCCGCTTCGATGTCGAGGAGGTCGAAGTCTCGCGCGAGGGCGACGCCGTGATCCTGCGCCCCAGGCCCGATCAGGGCCGGCGCTGGGCCTCGCTGCACGCCGCGGTCGAGCGCGGCTTCAGCGCCGACTTCATGGCCGAAGGACGCGACCAGCCCGAAGAGCAGGATCGGCCGGAACTGGATCAGGCGTTCCAGTGACTCTCCGGCTGCTCGACACCAATGCCGTGATCGCGCTGGTCGCGCGACGCTCTGATGCGCTGCTGCAACGGGTCGAGGCCAGCGAGCCGGGTTCGCTCGCGGTTTCGTCCGTGGTGGCGCACGAACTCTACTTCGGCGCCTATCGCAGCGAGAGGGTCGCCTTCAATCTGGAGACCCTTCGTCTCCTGTTCGCCGATCTCGCCATCCTCGACTTCGACCGGGAGGACGCGCGTGTGGCGGGCGAAATCCGGGCCGAGTTGAAACGGCGCGGAACGCCAATTGGCCCCTACGATACCTTGATCGCCGGACAGGCCATGGCACGCGGCCATACCCTCGTAACCAACAATACCGGTGAGTTTTCACGGATAGCCGGATTGCGGATAGAGGACTGGACAATAGACAGATAACCGCTGGGATAGTCATACAACGGGGTAGTATCGGAATAACGTCAGCTTCCGACCTCATCTCCGTCGTTCCAAGGTCATTGGCGGCTTCCCGAAAGCCGTCGCTCCTGGCGCTCCCAACTGTCGGCGTGGTCGGGGCTGGGAACGGACCTCCCGGATTTAGCGTGAGGGTCGTTCTAAGCGGACGTCACGCAAATAGCTTCTGTCGTCGACTTTCTTAGGACTTCAAGGTCAGATCAATGACAGTCCATCCCTGCGCCTGGGCCGCGGATACGATGGTCGCCGATTGCGACTTACGCAGCGCGAGGCCTAGCAACTCGCGCGGCCTGGTCACGCCCACGAAGACGTTTGTCGCGGCGGTGAGCCCCACCCCTGTATATGGCTGATCAGTAACGCCGAACGCCCGGGGAAGCACCGTGGTCAGGTCGATGCACTGCTCGTCTGCACCACTGCCTTTCCATATCTCGCTCTCGACGACGAGAATTCCGTCTACACTCTTGCCCTTAACCGAGTGGATCGATCCCAGCCGCAATGTGAGATCGTCGAATTGCACCTGTTTCGTGGAGCGGCGCTCGGGATCGGCGAGATCGGCCTTTTGCTCGGCGACGAAGTCGCAAAATCCGGCGATGTCGGCCTCAGCACCCGGAGGATACGGACTGAAGAGAGGCAGCAACTGTTCCATGAACGTCAGCCATGCCGCCTGCTCCCATACCGCATCGCCGGCAAGCACATGGTCCCGCAGCAGTCGACGTACAGCGCACGGCAACGCAAGGTTGCGATGCGACAAAGCCGCCCATACATTGTGCGTCGTAATCAGACGATCATTCGCCGCTTTCCAGCCATGGGCGCGCGCCAGCCCGGAAACTCCGACGGCGAGCATCTCGCCGACCTCTGCAGGAGGTCGCGCCGCGGCGTGGTGTACCGCAGCCATTTGAAGCTGCCGGCAAAGAAGGTTGGCCTTCGATCGAGATCCGCCCTCGCTGCGATATGCGGGATGATAGTCGACAAGGCTCTTCGGCTGCCACGCCCCCTTCTTGCCGGGCCGATTGTGACGTGACGCGACCGCCCAGACGTCCCGCGTGCTGCAATCATCGCCCCACAGCGCGCGCGCTTCTTCGGCGAAGGCTCCGAGAACCCCGCCGATCGTACCCTCGTCGAACAGGAACATCACCCGCGACGCAGGCCGTATGCCCAAGCCCACAATCGTCTGAGCCTGGCGTGCGGTCAGCCGGCTTGCAAAACCGGCGATATCCCCGCCGAACCTGCGGCTCGTATCAAGAGGGATGCAGCCGGGACCCGGCGTCCAATAGGCCGGGGCTGCTCCATCGTCCTCGTAGAGCGTTTGATTGCTGTCCCCGAGGCGTTGGAACGCCGTCCCGTCCTGCTTGAAGACATGCTCCAGCAGCCGGAGCTGTTCGCCATGGGTGTCCTGCGCCTCATCAAGAATCACGAGCGGGAAGCGATCACGAAGCCGTGCGGCCAGAGCCGGGTTTTCATGGAGAGCGCGCCAGGCGAGCGCGGTCATGTCGGCGTAGCGATAGAGTCCACTTTTGACCATCGAGGCCTTGAGCTGAGCCAATGCCTTACCGCAAGGCGTATCGGCGCCGTGCTGCCCCTTACGCCGGCGCACTGCCAATGATGAGGGGGATATCGCGTCGTCAGTGAAGGCAGGATCGAGATCCAGGTGAGCTATCCAATCTTCGAGCCGTCGCTTCAGCTTGAGTTTCGGATTCTTGGCCAGACCGTCGAGTACGCCCCAACTTGGATAACGTCGCAGCGCCTCGGCCGCGAAGGCGTCGTCGTCAATTTGCCGCACGCTCCAACCCAGGCCCCGGAGATAGGGCAAGGCAAGATATTGGTTGATGAAAGCCGTGACCGTGCCGGTGAAATGGGGATAGGACATCAGCCGCGCCGCTGTCGGGTTACGGGCGATCAGGTCTTCGACCTCCGTCCGTGCGGCATTGGTATGCGAGATCACGCAGACGCCCCGCCTACGGGTCAGCCAGTTACGCGAAAGCAGCGCGAGCTTCGCCGCCAGCAGCGTCGTCTTACCATTGCCGGGCGCCGCCTGGACGTCACATGGGGTGGCCTTCGCCAGGAAGTCGGTCTGGCTCGGGTCGGTGAAATCGCAACCGCCTAGCTCGTTGCCAAGTTCGGCAAGCAGTTCGGGCGTGAGCGGCAGGATCTCGAACATGACCTTACCCATCCATCGCCGCCGCGCCTTCCATCCCGGCGGCCCCGATCTCTTCGTCTTCGGCATCCGGCTCAGGAGCAGTCGCCGGCGCGCCGGGGACATAGACACCCGTCACGTAGTCGATCGCGCGCACCAGATAAGGAGGGAGCCAATCGCGCATCTGCTCAGGTGTATCCGTGCGTTTGCGCAGTATGGCAGCGAGTTGCTCGGCGACCTCGGCCTTGGAGGCTTCCTTGTCATGGACGGGCTGGTAGATCTTGACGGCGATCTCGGTCGCAGAGTGTCCAGCCTCTTTCCAGCCAGCGTAGGTTTCACTGGCCTTCTTCGGGATCTTCGCTAGCCACTCGGGCTTGCGACTGCTGGTCTTGGCGAGTTGGACGGCTTGGTGAACGCTCTCGGCAAGCTCGGGCCGGTGCGCGAGATCGAACTCAAGTGTCCAGCTATCGGCGATGAAAGCGTCGACGGGATCTCCAACGTCGCGCCGCAGCGTCTTCATCCGCGCCGCGATCTCGTCCTGGGTCAACTCGTTCTCGGTCTTGCGGTCGCCGACGAGTTCTTTCGCTTCGGGCGGCGGGATGTCCCTGTCGGGGATCAGCGCCACGGGCACCGGGATCGCGTTCCCGGCCTTACGCTGCAGAATCCGACTGTAGCGGAACAGACCACGGTGGCCGACATTGACGATCGACACGCCGTGGCGGCTTAGCGGACGGTCGAGCTTCTCGGCGATTGCCGGCAGCAACAAGTGCTCACCGTCACCCTCGACGACAATCAGCGCGCGGGCGAAGAACAGGTTGGCCTTAGTCGCGTCGAGGAACCGACGAAGGAACTCATAATCGTCCACTTCGAGCCGGGTATGGGCCGCGCCCAGCGGAAAGGCGCGGTGACCGACGATCATCGTCATGGTCTCAAGCTCGGCGCCGGCCGCGAGCTGAGGGCTATGGGTGGTGAGTAGCACCTGGACCTGCTGATGGGTCTCGCCCTTGTCGGGGTCCGGCTGGGCAGCACGGGCCGCGAGCACTTCCATGAAGAGCGTCTGGTGCTGCGGATGCAGATGCGCCTCGGGCTCCTCGATCAGCAAAAATGGCACCTGATCGGGATGGGACTGGAGCAACAACAGCTCGGCCGCCATGAACAGCAGGTTGTTGTAGCCTAGGCCGCGCTGGATGCGCTCGGTGCCCGCCTTGGCATTCAGGTAGAGTTCGAACCGCTCAAGAATCTGATCGAACGAACCGCCAGCGCCGAGGTCCAACGTCGCGACAAGGCGGTCGTCCACGAATGACAGCTTGTCGAGGAAATCCGTGTTGACGCTGCTGGCGACGCCGCCAACCGCGGCGTTGTTTCGGACGGCCACATCAGCCGCCGTGAGCGTGTCATGGAGCGTTGCATCGCCGCCCTGCGCGGCGGGTTTGCTTTGCGGCCCCATTGTGGGCATCGCGCCGAGGATTCGCGACAGGCGCGACCGGCGACCTGCTCGCATCTCGCGTTCGGCGTCTCGCAGAGGCTTGAGATAGGTGGCCTTCAGATACTCGCGCAGTTCCCCGTCGAGCGGCAGGCCTTCGCCTTCGGGGCCGGCCCGGTGCTGGCTGGAGACGATGCTGCCACCGCCAGGAGAAACGCGCCTAGCGCCCCGCATACAGACGTGGAGACGGAGCCTCCCCTTTTCATTGGTGCACCATTCGAGGAACCGAGCCTCTTCATCCGCACTGAGATCGTCAAAAGTGCATCGGACAACGAAGTCGCACCCTCGTGCGCCATCAGCGCCGACGTGGAAGTCGTGTTCGTCTGGGCGGACATAGTCGTCGCCGCGCGTCCAGAGGACGTAGCGAGCAGCATCGATGATCGCGCTCTTTCCGGCGTCGTTCGGCCCCACCAGAATATTGAGCCCCGACGAGAGTTTAAGCTGCAATGGAGCGGTCGGGCCGAAGCACCGGAAGCCGCTCGCGTAGATTTCGGAAACGTACACCGATTGCCCCACGATTCTCTACATGCTGGTCCAAAATAGCATGCTAGTCGTGGAAATACGCTATTTCCTACTTCACTCTGTTCGAATTCACCTATGCCAATCCACCTTGTTGGCTTCCGCGTAGAGTTTTGACGCATAGGCTTCGTCCACCTGATGCGCGAATGCGATCAAACCGAAGATGTGCCGGCGCATGCCAATTATGGAGGCAAAGCCGCGTTTGACGCGGTGACGTTCGGGACCGATGTTTTCGTGACTTAGCGCGTACAGATGGGTTTCGATGTTGTTCCTGAACGCCTTTGTGAGACGAGGACGGCCGGCGTCGACGGTTACCCCGAGCAAGATCTTTCTTCCACCAGGTGGCACGATCGCTGTCTTTTGACGATGCGCGACCAATCCTGACGTCTCTAGCGCCATCTCTACCCGCTTTACCAAGTGCATTGCTTGGGCACGGGTGGAAGCTCCAGCGCGAGAAAACGCGAGATCGTCGGCGTACCGCGTGTAGGTCCAGTTCTCCGAGAAAGCGAGGTGGGCCAGTCGATTGTCAAGAGTTTCGGATGCGAAGTTGGCGAGCATCGGACTGGTCGGCGCGCCTTGCGGCAAGTGTCCCATAGGATGTGTGCGGTACGGTTTGGCTTTTTCGCCGCGCCCCAAGCGATCCCTCGGGTCGCTCCGCGAGTGGGTTGGCAGCCGAGTACAGATGCGGGCCATCTGAAACGAAATCAGCGCGCCGTAGCCGAAACTGCGGAACACCCTGTAGGCAGAGTCCTCGTGGATCGACTCGAAGAAGTGCCGGACGTCCATCTTGACGAGCCACTTCGCGCCCACATGCCGCTCGGCGGCGTCAACTAAGTCGCGGTCCTTGATGAAGGCAAAACTAGCGGGATGTGATGGCATCACCTTCAAAACGTTCTGGGCAATCCACCGCTGGACTCGCATCAAGCGTGGTTCCGGCACGCATATGGTGCGGTATCTACGTGGCGGTGCAGGGACCTTGTTCGGCACACCGCGCTTCTTGACGCGAAATACACGATACGGATCGATCTTGCGGTGTGCGACTTCCTGCAGGAAATCGGAGGATACATCGGACAGATGGGCTAGATGGTTAAGCGTAAGCACCACGGGCAGGTCAGGATGGCGCCGCTTTATCGCTGACGCTGCAGCAATTGATGCCGCCACCGTTTCGGAGGAACGTCCTTTGGCTGTGGCGCCCGAGGCGAATGTCTGAGAATCCCAAGGGTGCTTCATCTACTTTAGATCGGCCCTGGCGGCGTCGCGTCGTCCATCGAAACGAGCCTCCGAGGAGGTTGCCCAAGGGGCAACGATGGATGACGCGACGTGGACCTGCATTCGAGAGCTCTTTCAACGGCGACAGGAAGCCCCGTCCCCCTAGACGGCAGGTTCGTACCCGCAGTCTTGGCCGTCTGACGACGGCATGTCTAGATGAGTTGAGCCTTCGGGATTCTCAGGGCCTCTGGATAATATGGAACCGGCGACGTTGCAATAATCGGAGTCTTCCGCTCACCTGCGCGCCCCGATTCCATAAACTTATATCCCTTGTCAGTTATCCGGCCCGAGCGCGTGATCAACTCGGTCTTTAATGCGCGCAGAAGGATGTCCATGACCGTGGGTACCGGCAATGAAGTCCTCGACGCCAACGCGACTTCCGCTCCCCGATGCCATCTCCCTTTCAGCATGCTCAGGACGAGTATAGTCTGCCGGTCTTCTTCCGTCAGCTCTCGGCCGAACACCACCCCGTTCGATTGTGCGGCGGAGATGATCGCTTGGTCGAGCGACCTGACGCCAAACAACTCGCGCAGTTCGACCGGCGCGGGTCCTACATAGAGTGGTTGCCACCCTTCCTCACCATGATGGATCATTGCAGGGGTGTTGTTGGGAAGGCGGTAGTTGAACGCGATCAGCGCACCCTCGTCCCCGAAGCCATAGCGCCCGGTGCCACGCCCCTCCGCCGGCCCGTTGTTCTCGATCAGCCGCATCCACGAAAGGACAGTCCGAAAGTCAGCGGAGGATTTCACAGTAGGAGCAATCCATTCGGCTTCCACCTGTGGTTTTAGCCGATGACGGCGCACCTTACTGAGCGCGGATAGCGTTGCTGCCGCCGCAACCACCCGGAACCTCACCATGTCGCGTGATTTCCACGAGCGTAAGGTGGGAACAGCCCAGAACTTATCGAGCATGGTGGAGACGCGCGTGCCTGACCCCAGGAAGTCGGTGACGATCACGATCTCGCCTGCCGGAGCGGTCTTCCCCCGTAGTCTGTCAGGACCAGGATGGTTCATGAAGATCTTAGTCCAGCGTTCCGTCGCCTGCGATATGAGATGTGCGACGAAGCCCTCGCTCCCAACGCGAGCATGGCCGCGAACCGGTCTGACTGCGTGTGGCCCGTTGTAACCGACCGCACGTCGACGCAACCGTCCTTTCGCGTCCCGGAGCATCTGGACCTCAAAAATCATCGAGGAGTCGAACTCGCGTTCAGCGTAGAGGGCAACACGCCGCTTGCGGTGACGTTGCCCCTCGGCGATGCGATCCAAGGCTAACCGGATCGACGTGCCGACCTGTTCCTCATTCAGAAGTAGCATTGCGTCCAGCAAGCTAGAGGCGGCTGCGCGGTCGCCGGCGGCAAACTGACCTAGCCAAGCTGCTCCAACCGTCGTCTGGCTTAATGCTCGTGGGCGAGCCAAGAACTGCTCCATATTACAGGTTCACGCGGTGACTACGACCACCCCTTCTCAAGCGGACGGCCAATTCTATCACTCTGTATGAGAAAGCGCATCTCGCCGTCCAAGCAATTCGACCTACAGTCGGGTTTCGAGAAATAGAAACTTGGCGTCAGACATCTTGGTGCCGTGCGTTTGCAACCAGAGAACCTGCTAGCCAGGAGTCCGCTTTCAGTGAAAGGGAAGTTTTCGAAAGCTGACATGGGGTAAGTAGAGCGATTAGTTATAGATCGGTATGATTTAAGAGAATATTCGTTATAGCGTCGCCGCAAGCGCGGGCCACGAATTCACTCAGAGAATTGACACGGAAACCGCTACTGGTCCCTTTCGGTTGAACCGGACTTGGAAACGCACATTAGCGCCTATGGTCAAGTCCTCGAATTCCCCGTGAGCAATATTCGACTTATGAGAAAAAATCTCCCTTGGATATGCACCTAGACGGAGAAAAAACATGTGACCCGATATTGACTGAACATATCCCGACTGCTCCGGGATTCGTTTCGTGAACAGGTTTTCTCTGTTGGCAATCTGGCGGAATGACTGAGGCGCGTTGGAGTCGATTTCGTCGAACAGAGCAGCAGCTTTCGTCGTTTCTCCGCGAACGAACAGGAATTGAGCCAGGTCGAACCGCGCTTCATAGTTTCCGTCGCCGGTGGAATACGCCCGGCGCAGGTGGGTCTCGACTTGATTGTCGTCGACGACACCTTCTGAGAGGTAATGTCTCGCCAACTCTGAATGCACACCCTTGTCATCAGGATTGCTGGCCAAGGCGTCTGTCAACACCTTCAGCGCGTCGTCCGGGTTTTTGCGCGTGCGATAGATGCGGGCTACCCGTATTGCTGCCCCGGAGCCCTTCGGATTCAGCCTGAGCGCTTTCTCCAATGCGCGGAGCGCGCGGTCCTCTTGGTCGATCACCTCGCGGAACCGTGCCTCGACCTGAACGATGTCGGCATCGTCGGGAAACTGTTGGGTCGCAAGACGAATGCGATTTTCGGCTTCCTTTACTTTCTCGGCGAAGAACATCGCCTCATGTTCAGGCGCATCGTTGCTCAGTTCGCGATTAAGTTCTGAAAGTTCGTCAACCAGCAACTTACATCGGCTGGAAACCGCAAATCGGCTATTGGATGACAACGAATTCAGGCGTTCGCGGGCGCGCCGTCGAAGCTGTTCCTTCAATAGAGTCGAATCGACCTTTGTGGCGCGTATGCGGTCGATCTCAGCCTGGGTGTGGATCACGGCCGTGTTCTTTGGCTCGATGTCGTGGGCTTGGTTCGCACGCCGTTCGGCTTCGTCGAGCGATCCGCGGGCGTGATGAAGCTCAAACAGCGCCCATTGTTGATAGAGAAACGCCTGATTCGGAGCTACGGCGATTGCGGCCTCGTAGATACGTCGGCCGGGCTGCGGTTCAGCGAATGTATCAGCGAGCGCCCGGCCCTTGGTGATTTGTTCTAGGGCGCGGGCATCTGATGAGTAGCCGAAATCCAAACCGGAAATCAGCCGCGCAAACTGATCGGCCTTTTCGTCATCTGTTGGACAGGCTTGACGAAAGACGAGCCGCGCGACCCGGGCGTGGCGGGTGCGGTAGCTATAGTCGCCAGAATATCTATCCGTCTCGGCGCGGACTATATTCTTGAGAGGGGAGAAGAATTTTTCCTGGTAATCAGCAAAAGTGATCCCTGAAATGCGCGATATCGTGCCAGCTCGTGCACTCACGGCGTACTGATGCATAGTCGCGATATCAAGATACAACTGCCTGGCCTGCTCGGGGCTGACACGCTGATGCTCCAGCCGAAGCACCTCCTCGAAGGGCTTGCCCTGCGTCAGTTGGTGAAGGGCGACCAGCAGTTGCCTTTCCGCGACCGACTCGAACTGCCGTATGCGTTCATCGCGGGTTTCGCTCGCAAGAAGTCCGAGGCAGTCATGCTTTTCCAGAAGGTCGAGGAGTCCGTTGATTTCCTTGCGAGAGAGATAGCGGACTTTCAGTTCCGGTCCCGGGAACTCGTTTTCGAGCACCCCGCAATAGGTATGCCAGTCAGCGTCCCGCTCGGCTCCGACGACGACTAACGGCAGCTTCGCCCCGCGTGCCGCCCTTAGAAGCGTCAGCAGGGGATCTACATGCAGGCCGACATCATCCACGAACAGGTAGATCGTTCGGCCCGTCAGTTCGTGCAGCTCAACGAAAGCATCCGGGCGCAATGCGCCGTCGGCGTTGAACCAGAGAACGAGGGCGTCGGAAGCCGTAGCAGCCTCATACGCGGACCGTTTGAGCGCGATGGTCTTTCCCGATCCGGCCGGTCCCTTTGCGATGATCACTACCGGACCACCAGGAGCCTCATTCTCCAAGATGGCTTTGAATAGAATATCCTCCTCGACCTGGCGGCGCACATCGAGCCTGTCGATGATCGCGCCCCAGCCGGTATCGTACCCCGAATAGAATTGCTCCGCGCTTTGAGGCTCGAACGGCATTTCTGCGTGGACGAAAGTAAGATCCTCGCGCAACGAGCGGTTGGTGTTGTCGGACTCGAGGGTCTGCGTCTTGTAGAAGCGCCTGATCGGAAATTCCGTCACGTCTGCAGATTGGCTCAGCCGACGAAAGAGCGGCGGTACGGCTTCATCGAGAGCCGCCATGAAGTCTCCGAAATAGGCCTTGATCAACTCAACATTCTTCGTCGCCCAGAACGCGATGTCCTCGTCTTCGGCATTGGGCGTTACCAGGTACCATCTTGGTCGACGGTCGGGGCCGAGACTGTAAATGAGTTCCCGAATGTGAGCGTCATCGAGCCGATAACCGACGAAGATGAACGTGTGCTCGAAAGCCATGTCGTTTAGGCGAAGGAATAGCCGCGTACGATTCTTCGAGTATGTCGAATAAACCTCTCTCGAAAGCACCGGCGGAATATCGGCATCGTGGATATGATTGAGGCAGCCATGGAGCTTGAGGTAAGGAACAGGATTGGGAAATTCCCGCAGGCGGTCGTCAATGGGTTCATCATCTTTGACGAATGGCACCGGTTGCTGAACTTTGTTCGTAGCGTCCCTGTAAGCGTCTTCAACGATCGTATCGTAGTTCGTAGTGGCGATTGCCCGCCAACTGAAGGTGGGAATAAGCTTGTGAGGTGCCTGCGGCGCGAATCCATTAAATGCCTTGCGAACTTCCTCATATACCTGAGGTCCAGAACCGGTAGTCGCGATGGCCATCTCGGCTACACCCATAACGTCGCGATTGGGCATCGCTTTCCCAAAGAAGCGGTCAGCTAGTATGTCACGGAGCTGATTTGCGTCGGGCGGCATCTTCCCCTCCGCGTTCTTGGCCTCTTTCGATGCACCTGCGCCAAGAAAGAGAACGCATCTCTGTGCCTTGACAGCTTCAATTAGTGGGATCGACAGGACAATCTTTTCTGGTTTCGCAGCCACATTGCCCCCCAATGACGATCTCCGAATCGGATCAAAGAACTTTCTATAATATTAGTGCCGACTCCACACGCTTATGCACTTCCGCACTGAGCCAATTGAGGCGCCAAACGATACTCACTTGTCTCTGAGTGGGCCAGGCATTCGAGCTATGGAAGGAGAGCGGGCTTGGTCGTGACGTTGCGACAGGCAGAACGTCCGCTCTAGCGAAATGCCTCCCTAATAGCTGACCGACCGGAAACACCCGAAGCGGCTGTTGATACGCACCAACTTTCGTCTGGTCTTGCCACGGTCGCCATCGCCTACTGAAATGCTACGGACACCGCGCTCCCAACGTAGCTGATTCGCGTTCGGGCGCTCGCCCGCTTGGGAACAATTCCGCCGTTCTCCTGTATTACAGCGCTGCACTACTACTACGACCGAAACTTGTTGAATCGGTGCGTTTTGCCGTTCTTTTAGTCATCCCAATCCGGGGACCGCCTTCGCCCTCATCCCCGGGAACGGGGACGAGATGGCTGGCCAAAATCGCAAACAGGCAACGATGGAACGCGGCGCGCGCATGCTCCGCACCGCGCTCGGGCCTGCCATCTCGGACCTGCTGCACGATCCCTCCATCATCGAGGTGATGCTGAACCCCGATGGGCGCATCTGGGTGGATCGCCTCGCCGGCGGGTTGGAAGACACCGGCGAAAAGCTGACCCCGGAAGACGGCGAGCGCATCATTCGTCTTGTTGCCCATCACGTCGGAGCCGAAGTGCATGCCCGCTCCCCGCGCGTCTCGGCCGAGCTGCCTGAGAGCGGCGAGCGGTTCGAGGGCCTGCTTCCTCCCGTTGTCACGTCGCCGACCTTCGCCATCCGCAAGCCGGCGGTCGCGGTGTTCACCCTCGACGATTATGTCGCCGCCGGGATCATGGCCGAGGCCCAGGCCGCTGCGCTACGCGAGGCCGTCGCATCCCGCGCCAATATTTTGGTGGCGGGCGGCACCTCCACTGGCAAGACCACGCTCACCAATGCGCTGTTGGCCGAAGTCGCCAAGACGCAGGACCGCGTGATCATCATCGAGGACACGCGCGAGCTGCAATGCGCAGCGCCGAACCTCGTCGCCATGAGGACGAAGGACGGCGTGGCGACGCTCTCGGATCTCGTGCGCTCCTCGCTGCGCCTGCGCCCCGACCGCATCCCGATCGGCGAGGTCCGCGGCGCCGAGGCGCTCGACCTCCTGAAAGCCTGGGGAACCGGCCATCCCGGCGGCGTCGGCACGATCCATGCCGGCTCGGCCATCGGCGCGCTGCGCCGTCTCGAGCAGCTCATCCAGGAGGCCGTGGTCACGGTCCCGCGCGCGATGATCGCCGAGACCATCGACCTCGTTGCCGTCCTCTCCGGCCGCGGCTCCGCGCGCCGGCTTGCCGACCTCGCCCGCGTCGAGGGCCTCGGCGCCGACGGCGACTACCGGCTCGCCCCCGCCCTTCCCGACCCCATCCCTACCGACCAAACAGGAGTCCCCGCATGATCCGTCGCGCCTTCCGCGTTCGCCGCCACATCGCAACCGCCGCCGCCTTCACCTGGGTCGCGCTGCTGACCTCGCCTGCCTTGGCCTCCGGCTCCTCCATGCCCTGGGAGGCCCCACTTCAGTCGATCCTCGAATCCATCGAGGGGCCGGTGGCGAAAATCGTGGCCGTCATCATCATTATCGTCACCGGCCTGACGCTCGCCTTTGGCGATACCGGCGGCGGCTTCCGGCGCCTGATTCAGATCGTCTTCGGCATCTCGATCGCCTTCGCGGCCAGCTCCTTCTTCCTGTCCTTCTTCTCGTTCGGCGGCGGGGCGGTGATCTGATGGCGGCCGTCCTCGAACAACTCGATGCCGTGCCGGGGTTCACCGCCCCGGTTCATCGCGCGCTGAGCGAACCCATCCTGCTCGGCGGCGCGCCGCGCTCGGTGGCGATCCTCAACGGCACGCTCGCCGGGGCCGTGGGCCTCGGCCTCCAGCTCTGGCTCGCCGGCATCCTGATCTGGGCGATCGGCCATCTTGCGGCCGTCTGGGCGGCGAAGCGCGATCCCCTCTTCGTGGAGGTCGCACGCCGGCACCTGCGTGTGCCTGGCCACCTCTCGGTGTGAGGCGCACGCGATGATGAACCTCGCAGAATATCGCCGTACCGCATCGCGCCTCGCCGACTACCTGCCCTGGGTGGCCCTGGTGGGGCAGGGCGTCGTGCTGAACAAGGATGGCAGCTTCCAGCGCAGCGCGAAGTTTCGAGGGCCGGATCTTGACTCCGCCGTTGCGGCTGAATTGGTCGGCGTTGCCGCCCGCCTCAACAATTCCTTCCGCCGTCTCGGCTCCGGCTGGTGCCTCTTCGTCGAGGCGCAGCGGTCCGAGGCCGGCACCTATCCGAACGACGTCTTTCCCGATCCGGCCTCGGCGCTGGTCGATGCCGAGCGCAAGGCAGACTTCGAGGAGGAAGGCAGCCACTTCGTCTCGGAATACTACCTGACTTTCCTATGGCTGCCGCCGGCAGAGGACGCTGCCCGCGCCGAAAGCTGGCTCTACGAAGGCCGCGAGACCTCCGGCGTCAATCCCTGGGAGCTGGTGCGCGGCTTCGTGGACCGCACCGACCGCGTGCTGGCGCTACTTGACGGCTTCATGCCCGAGTGCTGGTGGCTCACCGACACTGAGACGCTGACCTATCTCCATTCGACCGTCTCGACCAAACGGCACCGCGTCCGCGTGCCGGAAACCCCGATCTATCTCGACGCGCTGCTCGCCGACGAGGCGCTCACCGGCGGGCTCGAACCGCGCCTTGGCTCCGCGCACTTGCGCATCCTCACCATCACCGGATTCCCGAGCGTCACGACGCCCGGCCTGCTGGACGATCTCAACCGGCTCGCCTTCCAATATCGCTGGTCCACCCGCGCGATCCTGATGGACAAGACCGACGCGACCAGGCTGCTCACGAAAATCCGCCGCCAGTGGTTTGCGAAGCGCAAGAGCATCGCCGCCATTCTGAAAGAGGTGATGACGAACGAGCAATCGGCGCTCGTCGACACCGATGCCGCAAACAAGGCGCTCGACGCCGACATGGCCCTACAGGAACTCGGCGCGGACGTGGCCGGCATCGCCTATGTCACCGCGACCGTCACGGTCTGGGACGAGGATGCCCGCCGCGCCGACGAGAAGCTGCGGCTGGTCGAGAAGGTCGTTCAGTCCCGCGATTTCAGCGTCATGGTCGAGACGGTCAACGCCGTCGACGCCTGGCTCGGCTCGCTGCCCGGCCATGCCTACGCCAATGTGCGTCAGCCTCCGATTTCGACGCTCAACCTTGCCCACACGGTCCCTTCGTCCGCCGTGTGGGCGGGGCCGGAAAGGGACGATCACTTCGGCGCACCCCCGCTGCTCTATGGCAGGACCGAAGGATCGACCCCTTTCCGGCTTTCACTTCACGTCGGAGATGTCGGCCACACGCTCATGGTCGGCCCGACCGGCGCCGGCAAGAGCGTGCTGCTTGCGCTCATGGCGCTGCAATTCCGCCGCTATGCGGGATCTCAAATCTTCGCGTTCGATTTCGGGGGTTCCATCAGGGCCGCCACTTTGGCGATGGGCGGCGACTGGCACGACCTCGGCGGCCGGCTGACCGAGAGCGCCGACGGCTCGGTCTCGCTTCAGCCGCTCGCCCGCATCGAGCAGACGCAGGATCGCGCCTGGGCGGCGGACTGGATCGTGGCAATCCTCCAGCGCGAAGGCGTCACGATCACGCCGGAGGCGAAGGAGCATATCTGGACCGCGCTATCCTCGCTCGCGTCGGCCCCGATCGAGGAGCGCACCATCACCGGCCTGTCGGTGCTGCTCCAGTCCAACGACCTCAAGCTCGCCATCCAGCCCTATTGCGTCGGCGGTCCCTATGGGCGGCTGCTCGACGCGGAGGCTGAAAACCTCGGCGATGCTTCCGTCGTGGCCTTCGAGACCGAGGGGCTGCTCGACACCGGGGCCGCGCCCGCGGTCCTCGCCTATCTGTTCCACCGGATCGCCGACCGCCTCGACGGCCGCCCGACGATGATCGTCATCGACGAGGGCTGGCTGGCGCTCGGCGATCCGGCCTTTTCCAAGCAACTGGCCGAGTGGCTGGTCACGCTCAGGAAGAAGAACGCCAGCGTCGTCTTCGCCACGCAATCGCTCGCCCAGCTCGAAAAGAGCACGATCGCGCCGGCGATCATCGAAAGCTGCCCGACCCGGCTGCTCCTGCCCAACGACCGCGCCGTCGAGCCGCAGATCACCGCGATCTACAGGCGGTTCGGCCTGAACGACCGGCAGATCGAGATCCTGGCCCGCGCCATCCCGAAGCGCGACTACTACTGCCAGAGCCGGCGCGGGAACCGGCTGTTCGAGCTGGGCCTGTCCGAAGTCGGCCTGGCGCTCTGTGCGGCGTCCTCCAAGTCCGACCAGGCATTGATCGCCGACATCCTGGCCGAACATGGCCGCGACGGCTTCCTCGCCGCGTGGCTCAAGGCGCGCGGCGTCGAATGGGCGGCCGACCTCATTCCCAACCTCACCAACTTCGCCGTCGCGCCCGACCGGCAGACGCCCGCGCCGCAGGAGCCGGCGCCGGTCCTCGACCTCACCGAAGCCCTCGAACTCGACCCACAGGAGATCATGCCATGACCCGACACCACTTCCCCCGTATCGCGGGCGCGTCCCTGCTTGCGCTCACGCTCGCAGCGCCGCTGGCGCTTTCGCCGGTCTTCACCACCCCCGCCCACGCGCTCTTCGGCTTCGGCCGGATCGTTTACGACCCGACCAACCACGCCGAGAACCTTCTGACGGCGGCACGCACCCTTGAGCAGATTAATAACCAGATCACCTCGCTTCAGAACGAGGCGCAGATGCTCATCAACCAGGCGAAGAACCTCGCGAACCTGCCCTACAGTTCTCTTCAGGCGCTCCAACAGAATGTGCAGCGCACCCAGCAGCTTCTTGCCCAGGCGCAGAATATCGCCTTCGACGTGCAGTCGATCGACACCATGTTCCAGCAGGACTACGGCAATCTCTCCCTCAACGCCACCGACCAGCAGCTGATCGCGGACGCGCGCGGCCGATGGGAAAATACCGTGGGCGGCTTGCAGGACGCGATGCGTGTCCAGGCCGGCGTCGTCGGCAATATCGACACGAACCGCGCCGAGATGTCCGCGCTCGTCGGCGAGAGCCAGGGCGCAACCGGCGCGCTTCAAGCCACCCAGGCCGGCAACCAGCTCCTCGCCCTGCAAAGCCAGCAGCTCTCCGATCTGATCGCCGTGATCTCGGCCAATGGCCGGGCGGACGCCCTGTCGGAAGCCGAGCGCGCCACGGCCGCCGAGCAGGGCCGCATCCAGCGCGAACGGTTCCTGAGGCCCGGCTCCGGGTATCAGCCGGGCAGCGCGCGCATGTTCAACAACTGACGGGCCGGAAGGGGGACATCATGTACGGCAAGGTGCTGGCCCGGATCGCGGCCATCATATTCGTCGCCGTCGCCATCACGGCGACGATCATCGAAATGACCCGCGAGGAAACAACCGGGCCAGCGCCGGCCGTTCCGGTGCTCCAGCCCGCGGCCGATCCGCTGCGGCTGGAGCAGCGGCGGTGTCAGGAGTTGGGCGAAGCCGCCGCCAATGACGCCTCGTGCCTGCGCGTGTGGGCCGAGACCCGCGATCGCTTCCTCGGCCGCTCGCCCGCACCGGAAGCTCCCGCCCCGAACGAAGGGCGGTGAGCCATGGGCGGCACCGGCGTCATAGATAATTTCCTCGGCATCTTCACCAGCTACATCGACAGCGGATTCGGCCTGCTCGGCGGCGAGGTGGCCTTCATCGCCACCACGCTAATCATCATCGACGTGACCCTTGCCGCCCTGTTCTGGGCGTGGGGTGCCGACGACGACATCATCGCCCGCCTCGTCAAGAAGACGCTGTTTGTCGGCGTGTTCGCCTACATCATTTCCAACTGGAACAATCTCGCCCGCATCGTCTTCGAGAGCTTCGCCGGCCTTGGCCTCATGGCGTCCGGCACCGGCTTTTCGACGGCCGATCTCCTGCGCCCCGGCCGCGTCGCGCAGACCGGCCTCGATGCCGGCCGGCCGCTGCTCGAATCCATCTCCGATCTCATGGGCTGGATCGCGGTCTTCGAGAACCTCGTCCAGATCCTTTGCCTATTCTTCGCCTGGGCGCTTGTGATCCTCGCCTTCTTCATCCTGGCCGTCCAATTGTTCGTCACTTTGATTGAATTCAAGCTGACCACCCTGGCCGGCTTCGTCCTCATTCCCTTCGGCCTCTGGGGCAAGTCCGCCTTCATGGCCGAGCGCGTCCTGGGCAATGTTGTCTCATCTGGCATCAAGGTGTTGGTCCTCGCCGTCATCATCGGCATCGGCTCGACATTGTTCGGCCAGTTCACGGCCGGCTTCGGCGGCGCGACCCCGACGATCGACGACGCGATGGCCATCGTCCTCGCCGCCCTTTCCCTCCTCGGCCTTGGCATATTCGGCCCCGGCATCGCGACCGGCCTGGTCTCGGGCGGGCCGCAGCTCAGCGCCGGCGCTGCCGTCGGCACCGGCCTCGCGGTCGGCGGCGCCGCGATCGCGGCCGGCGGCGCGACCATGCTGGCAGCGCGAGGCGGTGCCGCCGCGCTTTCCGGCGGTGCTGCCCTGGCGCGCGGCAGCGCATCGGCCGCTGGAGCAGCCTCAACCGCATACACCCTCGCTTCCATGGGCGAATCCGGCGTGTCGGGCGTCGCGGCCGGTCTCGGCGGTGTCGCTCGCGCCAGTGGCGCCGCCGCGGTCTCGCCGCTGAAGCGCGCCGTCTCCCGCGCGGCCGACAGCCTCAAGTCCAGCCACACCGGAGGCGTCAAGGGCGGCTTCGAGACGACCGGCGGCACATCCACCATGGGGACGGTCGGCGGGGGAGCCTCTCCGGCCCCGGCAAGCGCACTCGCTGCCGACGGCCCGCCCGCCTGGGCGCAGCGTATGCGCCGCAGCCAGGCCCTCAGCCACGGCGTCTCGGCCGCCGCCCATGCCGTCCGATCCGGTGACAGCCACGGCGGCGGAGCCTCCATCAGCCTTTCCGAAAGCGACCGCACATGAACATCTTCAAACGACCGACCACCCACTACGGCAAAACGCCGGAACCCGTCACGCCCTACCAGAAGGCTGCCCAGGTCTGGGACGAGCGCATCGGCTCGGCCCGCGTTCAGGCCCGCAACTGGCGCACCATGGCTTTCGGCTGCCTGATCCTGTCGGCCGGCTTCGCCTCGGCGCTGGTCTGGCAGTCCGCCCGCGGCACCGTCGTTCCCTGGGTGGTCGAGATCGACCGCCACGGCGAGGCCCGCGCCGTCGAGTCTGCCGTCGCCGACTATCGGCCGACCGACCCGCAGCTGGCCTGGCACCTCGCCCGCTTCATCGAGCAGGTCCGCGGCCTGCCCTCCGATCCGATTGTCCTGCGTCAGAACTGGCTCCGCGCCTATGAATTCACCACGGATCGGGGCGCGGTGGCGCTCAACGAATATGCCCGCTCCAACGATCCCTTCACCCGCGTCGGCCGTCAGCAGGTTTCCGTCGAAGTCTCCAGCGTGATCCGGGCATCGCCCGACTCGTTCCGCATCGCCTGGTCCGAACAGCACTACGAGAACGGCCAGCTCTCCCGCACCGAACGCTGGACCGCGATCCTCACCATCGTCCTTCAGCAGCCGCGCACCGCCGAGCGCCTGCGGGCCAACCCTCTAGGAATCTATGTGAACGCGATCTCCTGGTCGCGGGAGATGTCTCAATGATCCGCAATCCTCACAAAGCCGGACCCACGGCCTTCCGTAAACCCGTGTTGGCGGCTTTGCTGGCCACCACCATGCTCGTCGGTTGCGCCAGCAACCGGACGCCGCAGTTCAGCTACGATGCCGACGTGCCGGCGCTTCCCGTCGTCAGGACCGCCGTGACCGACGGCACGCCCCGGCCGCTGCACACCCCGCCCGGCTGGACCGTCTCGCGCGGCGGCGCGGCCGCCACCACCCCGGAGGGCCGTGTCGGCAACGCCAATGCGGCCGCGCGTGTCGAGCCGCGCCGGGAAGGCTACTACAACGCGATCCAGATCTATCCCTGGTCTGAAGGCGCGCTGTTTCAGGTCTATGCCGCCGTGGGGCAGATCACCACGATCGCGCTCGAACCCGGCGAAAGCCTGACCGGCGCGGGGCCGGTCGCGGCAGGCGACACGACGCGCTGGATAATCGGCGATACCGAAAGCGGCTCGGGAACCACCCGCCGCGTTCATGTGCTGGTCAAGCCGACCCGCGCCGGCATCGCCACCAATCTCGTCATCACCACGGATAGGCGCACCTATCTGATCGAGCTACGCGCCCGCGACGAAACGTGGATGCCGGCCGTCGCCTGGGCTTATCCCGCGCCGCCGGCGTCGCAGCGCGTGACCGCGCCGGCCGCGCCGATCATCCCCGCCGAATCCGCGCGGAACTACCGCTACGGACTTTTCGGCGACAACCCGCCCTGGAAGCCGTTGACCGCCTTCGACGACGGCCGCCGCGTCTACATCGTGTTCCCGCGCGGGATCGTGCAAGGCGAGATGCCGCCCCTATTCGTCATCGGTTCGGGCGGGGAAACCGAGATCGTCAACAGCCGCATTTATCAGAACGTGCTCATCGTGGATCGCCTCTTCGGCGCGGCCGAACTGCGGCTGGGCTCCAGCAACAAGCAGCAGACCGTCCGGATCGTCCGTGTCCAGCCGGGCCAGACGGCGGCCGCGGTCTCCGAACAAAACACCGCCAAGGGAGGAGCGCCGTCATGAGCCAGAATGGCGACCGGAAAGAGGAAGGGGTGGAGCCAGCAGGGGCGGCCGATGACACGGACGGCTCGATGCGGCTGCGCGCCGAGGCGCCGCGCGTGACGCGCATCTCGCGCAAGGTCTTGATGGGCGCGGGCATGGTGGTCGGCATCGGCATCGGCGGCGCGCTGATCTACGCGCTTCAGGGCGTCGATCGCGGCGGCCAGCCCGAAGAACTGATCTCCACCGACCGCCGCCAGACCGCTGACGGCTTGCAGGGTCTGCCCGGCAGCTATGGCGACGTGCCGGTCCTCGGTCCGCCGCTGCCAGGCGATCTCGGTGGGCCGGTGCTCAAGGCGCGCGAGGAAGGTCAGCCGATCCCGGCGACCCCCATGCCTGTCCCAGCCGCCGATCCCGAAGAACAGCGCCGGCTCGCCGAGCTTGAAGCCGCTCGAACCAGCGAGTTGTTTTTCCAGATCAGGGCGGGCCAGACCGCTGCCTCGCCCTCGATCCCCTCCGTTCCCGGCCTCACCGGGCTGGCGGGCGCTGCGACGCAGGATCGCCACCTTGCCTTCCTCAACGCCGAGGTCGACCGCCGCACCGTCGCCCCGGATCGCGTCATGGCGCCGGCCTCGCCCTTCGTCCTCCAGGCTGGCGCGGTGATCCCGGCGGCGCTGATCACCGGCATCCGTTCGGATTTGCCGGGACAGATCACCGCCCAGGTGACGCAGCATGTCTATGATAGCCCGACCGGCGCGCTCCTGCTCATCCCGCAGGGAAGCCGGCTCATCGGCGAATACGATGCTGGCGTGACCTTCGGGCAAAGGCGCGTGCTCCTCGTGTGGAACCGCCTCATTCTCCCCAATGGGCGCTCGATCGTTCTCGAGCGCCAGCGCGGCGCCGACGTCTCAGGCTATGCCGGTCTCGAAGACGGCGTTGACTACCATTGGTGGGATCTGATGAAGGCAGCGGGCCTGTCGACGCTGCTCGCCGTCGGCGCCGAGCTTGCGACCAGCGACGAGGACCGCCTAGTCCGTGCCATCCGCGACGGCGCGCAGGACACCGTGAACCAGGCCGGTCAGCTGATCGTGCAGCGCCAGTTGCAGGTCGCGCCGACCCTGACGATCCGGCCCGGATTTCCCGTCAGGGTCATCGTGGCCCGCGATCTGGTCCTCGAACCCTATGGAGCGCATTGATGGCCAACCTCAAGCTCGGCCCGCTGCCCAGGCTCGGCATCGTGCGAATGACGGTCCCGATGCCGGAACCGCTGAAGGAAGAACTCGACCTCTACGCCGCCGAATACGGCCGCCAGTATGGCGAGGTCGATTCCGCCACGCTGATCCCGCACATGCTGGAAGCCTTCCTGCGATCCGACCGCGGTTGGCGCAGCCGCAAGGCCAGACTCGCCGGCAGGACCACGACGGCCGGGGCCATCAAGCCGAACGCGCCCTCGACCGATCATTGATCGCGGTGATTGAGCCGCCGAGACGCAAGCTCTCGCGCAAAACTCAGGAAGCGGCGTAGCGCCGGATTGTCGCTTGAAGGCAACCATACGGCGCTGAACGGCACGATGTCTTCATGCGCCGTCAGTGGACGCAGCGCGAGATCGGGATACGTCATATTGGTCCAGCCCTCCGAAACCAGCGTGATTCCTTCACCGATAGCGACCATGTGCATCAACGTCTCCGCATTCACTGGCCGGTAGGACACTTCCGGATAGGCGCTATAGTCAGCGACGCGCCTCACAATATAGTTATGCACTTCCGGCCCCGGCTCCATGGTCGAGACGATGAAGTATTCATCGCGCAGTTGAGGCCAATCCAGCACATCACTGCTCGCCAGTGGATGGTGAACGGCCATTGCGACATGCACGCGCTCGCGCCAGAACTCCTCGACATCGCAGCCCGCAAGCGGCGCGTTGCCAGTAAAGAAGGCGATGTCGAGCTGGCGCGAACGGATCGCGCGCAGATGATTGCGACGACCGCCATCCACAATGCCGAGATGTACGCCTGGATAGCATTGCCGATAGGCCGCGATCAGTTCGCGCAGGAAGCCGCCGCCGAGTGTGGTGATGATGCCGACCCTAACCATGCCCTCCTCGGCTCGGCCGGCCGCGCCAGCGCGCTGCAGAATCACTTCTGCCATTTGAAGGACCGGAATAATCTCATCAAGGAATTTGCATCCGGCATTGGTGAGCCGGACGCCCGACGTCGTGCGCTCGAATAGGGAAATGCCGAGGTCGTTCTCGAAGTCGCGCACACGGCGGCTGACGCTGGACACCTTCATGCCAAGCGCCCTAGCCGCACCTGAAAAGCTCATCTGCTCGGCTGCCGCCAGCACATAGCGCAGCGCCCGCATGTCGAAAGGGAGCCCCTGCGCCGGCCAGCGCACCGGGCGCTCCCACAGTGGTAGGGATGATCTTTCCGATCCAGACCGGTGCTTCTCGCTACTTATTCGCTCTGACAGTTCGCGTTCGTTTGTCACAGTGGCGGGGCACCTCCGGCGAGTTCAAGTACAATTCGAAAGAAAATTTCTATAAAAGATGATTAATTCGATTTATCATCGAATAATATACTATATATTTATTTTCACAGCTATGTAGAATATATATCTCTAATAAACTTTATTTTATCATTATTGATTGCTGATATAAGATTTATTAGAATTGAGAATCTATTATGCTTTGTCTTGTCAGGAGATCCATAATTAGACAGATCAACGATCTCAATTTTCTTGCTAGTCAGCAATTCCTGGATGTCTACGCTCTCCTTATCGATAGACCCTAGCCGTGTGCGAGAGCCACCGATGCGACCCGAGATTGCAAGTGCGCGATCATCTGTGGAACTGAGCACGATCATCGGACGGGCCAATGGCCCAATCGTATCAACCTGCCGCTTGAAAAGATCGACGTCGATATCCGGAGCGGCCAGAACCACCTGGTCTATTCGCTGAAGGACGTCTTCTTGTCCTGAAATCTTGAGCTGCCGAAGCGCCTCGACAACCAGCCAGGCACCCATGCTGTGCCCAAACAGCGTGACACGGCTTTTTGTCCGACGCTTCTTGAGATCCTGAAGTAGTTGCACCAGATCATCGCGCGCATAGGTAGCGGCATCCTTGTCCGCAACGTATCCTGTGACCGATCCTTCCGATGGCCAACTGAAAAGGATCGGCATTTCCGATAATTTTCCGTCCGACGCAACTTTTGCAGCCTGAAACAATGATTCCTGAAAACTATAATTGTACCCATGAACATAGATAAGTATATCTTTGTTTGCATTGATATCTTTGAAGGTAATATCCTGGCGTCCCAGGACGGTGTATTTTTTCAGGGGATCCGTCTGCATTTGCGACCGAGCCTCGCCTGGGTTTTTATGGCTGGCCGGCACGGCGACTGTGAAGCGTTCAAACTGCAATTGCGATGATCTTGCAGCAGTGTATCCAATACCGGCGGGATCTCGTTGGCGATCGGTCGCCGTAATGACTGTAATCGCCTGATATGGCTTCGAAGGCTCCGGCCTGACGATCAAAGTTTCGGTCCCGGGCCGTGATGCGCAGGCCGACAGTCCAACGGCTACGGCGAGCCCAATCGTCCACCGCAACGCTGCGGTCGTGGCGAACTTAAAGAGACTATTCATCAGCAGTCTGATTGTCGTTGGCCTGGCGAATATCAGGCTGGTCATTATGACTGGAACGACCGGACGACAGACCATTGCGTTCCGTTTGCGGCGCTGCTCGTGAGCGGCTTCCAACGATGGAAACGGCGCTGACGCTCCACCAGAACGCCGCTCGCAGACTCATGGCAACGACAGTTCGCACCTCATAGGCATTGCCCGCCAGTATCCAGGCGCCAAGACCAGCAAAGACGACACTGGTTACTAACGCAATGGCCGCAGCAAATGCGGGCGACCATGGGCGGAGCAGGATCAATCCTGCTCCGGTAACAATATATGCGAAGCCCGCGGCAAAGTTAAAATACAATACAAACGGTACGATCTTTGCTGCGGGCTCTGCGATCTCATGCAATACAAAAAGCGCACTTCCCCCGGAAATAAGCGTTACGATCCCGAACAGGATTGCTATCCCGCCAAGCACTTTGATGGCTGGCTTTGACACCCAGACCGACATCCTGATTTCTCCTCCCGATCTCATCTCAAAAAGGTGCGATTATCGCTCCAGTTTGAAGGCCTGTTTGTCGCCGTTCATGCCGAGATAGCCATTTCCGGTTCGGACCAGTTTCACGCATCGTTCGGGAAGCAGCGCTCCTGGCTTGAGGCACAACCCGTCTGCGGTCGGTTTCCATTTCGGGGACAAATCCATGGGTCCGCCGGTCATCTTGCCGGTGCCGTTCTGGAAAAGCACGAGGGTTCCGACGCGGCCATTCTCCATGGTAATTTTCCATGGACGTCCATCTGTGACCTTGTGGATCGCAGACCCATCGTCCGCCTTGCCCGGAGACGGCGTCGCGGAAACTATCGCGGCGGAGGCGAACGCAACTAATGACAGCGACAACAAGAACTTTATCTCTTGCCTGTCTCCACGCCGATTTCTTTCTGGCTTCTCCATTCATCTGCTCCTGAGGTTTGAATCGGGATAGGGGCTTGGTGTGCGCTACCGATCAGGAGCGCGCAGGCCGTACCATTTGTCCTTGACGGCGTTGTAATGGTCTTTGGGCTCGTATCTGGTCACATTCAGGCCGAGCCGCTCTATCGAGAGTCGACCCATCGCTTGCAGGATTGCATAGCTCGCCAGCACAAGGTCGCGTTCAGCACCGGCAATATCGATCCTGGCATTGATGACATCGGCTTGCGCATTGAGAACATCCAGGGTGGTGCGCTGGCCGACATTGCGCTCTTCAATAACACCAGCCAGTGCCAATTGCGCGGCATCGACCAAGGCGCGATTGGCGATCACACCTTCCTTGGCCGCAGCATAGGAAGTCCAGGCGGCAGTTATGGCCTGGCGCACCTGGTCGCGGCTGACATCGACCTCAATTCGCGCCTGCCCAAGAGATTCCTTCGATTTCCGTACTTGTGCCGTAGCCCGGCCGCCTTGATAGATCGGGATCGAGAGGGTAACGCCGATATTGGCCGAGTTTGAGTAGCCGTCCGAATAGTTTAGGTCGGTCGGCGACGTATTGAGATAGCTACGCAAAACGCCGGCTGAGGCCGTGACCGACGGCAACAGCGTACCCTCTGCCGACTTCACGCTAGAGGCAGCTGCATCGACCAGATGACTGGTGGCAAGGATAGCCGGATGTTCCTTGGTGGCGATGGCGACAGCTGCGTCCAGATTGGGCGGCAACAGCTTTGACAGAGGTGAAGCTGCTTTCAATGCCCCCGGTTCTTCACCGATCACCTGGCGATAGGCGGCGGCGCTGGCGCGAGATTGAGCACGTGCGGCGCTGAGTTGTCCTTCGGCGCCTGAGCGCGCAGCATCAGCCTGCGCCACATCAGTCCCGGTAGCTTCACCAACTTCCTTCCGGGCGCGTGCTGAGCGAGCCTGTTCTTTCAGGAATTCCAGATTTTGCTGCGTGAGCGCCATGACCTGTCGGTCATGGATCACATTCATGTAGGCTTGAGCCCCACTGAAAAGGATATTTTCCTCCGTGTTGCGCAAGCTTTCCACCGAAGCGCGAACACGCGCTTCGGCCGCCGCAACGTTGCTCCTGGTCTGGAAGCCGTCAAACAGGGTCTGGTTGATCTGCACGCCAAAGCTACCAGAAGTGAGACGGGTGGAATCGTTGCTGCGCCGGATTTCAGTGTAGTCGATGCTGCTCGTTCCGGTGATCGTGGGGCGGTAGCCAGACTTTGCTATGGCGACATCTTCGTCAGTAACCCTGACGCCGGCGCGTGCCGAGTTGAGCTGGGAGTTGTTGCGATAAGCCTTGGAAAGCGCGCCGGTGATCGTCTCCGCGGAAGCCCCTGCTGGCGATAGTATCGCGGCGGCAGCCATGAGCATGACAAAACTCGTCTTGCGAAAAGATGAAGCGCTGGCTTTGCGAGTCCTCGTTGCTGATAAGGAGAGATGTCGGCAATGGTGTTTGGTCGTCTGGTCAGTCAAAGCCACGTCCCTCTCCTGCTTCTTCATGGGTCACGCCATCCCGGATGTGGTAAATGCGCTTGAAGGTGGGGATGATCTTCTCATCGTGCGTGACGACGATAATGGCAGTTCCAAATTTGACGGCCATATCGTTGAGGATACGGATCACGGCAAGTGCACGCACGCTGTCAAGGGGCGCGGTCGGCTCGTCGGCAAGGATGACCGGCGGCCTGTTAACCAGCCCGCGCGCGATCGCGACCCGCTGCTGTTCTCCGCCGGAAAGCTGCGAGGGCATGGCCGCGGCGCGATGCTCGACGTCGAGGGCCTTCAGGAGATCGCGTGCCCGTCGCCGGGAATCATTATTGGGAACACCCGCCAGCATCGGCAGCAACGCGACGTTGTCGGTCACGTCCAGAAACGGGATGAGATACGGCGCCTGGAAGACGAAGCCGATCTTGTCGCGCCTCAACGCACGAAGATCACGGATCTTCCATCCATCGTCATAGATCGCCTCGTCGCCGAGGGTCATACGGCCGCCGGTTGGGTCGATGACGGCGCCCAAGGCTTTGAGCAGGGTGCTCTTGCCGGAGCCAGAGGGGCCAACGAGGCCGACCACTTCGCCGGGGGCGACCTGCATATTGACATCTTTCAGCGCATCGACCGCGGTGTCGCCACTGCCATACCGTTTCCTGATACCTTCGATGAGGATTCCGCTGCTACTCATCTTAACCACCAATCGCCACGGCGGGATCGATCTTGAGCGCCATACGAATGGCGACGACGCTGGCGAGCGCGCAGATGATGATCACGGCGACGAGTCCGATCATCGTGTCTTCGGACAGAAGCAAAACAAACTTCGGGAACAGAGGTGCGGCAAAGGTTGCCGTGATCTTGCCGACCACGAAGCCGATCAGGCCGAGCACGATGGCCTGCTGCAGGATCATGGATGCGATGGTGCGATTGCGAGTGCCGATCAGTTTCAGCACGGCGATCTCGCGGATCTTGTCCATGGTGAGCGTGTAGATAATGAAGGCAACGATAGCGGCACTGACGATCGCCAGGATGGCGAGGAACATGCCGATCTGCTTGGCCGAAGTGGCAATCAGCTTGCCAATCAGGATTTCTTCCATCTGCGGGCGCGTATAGACCGTCAGCCTCTTCCATCTTGCGATATCGGTCGCAATCTTTCCGGGGTCGTAACCAGGTTTGATTCGCACCAGAACGGCATTCACATAAGGGTTGCTGTTTTGCGAAGCGATCACGGCTTCCAGCAAGCCTGGCACCCCGGGCCGGTTGAACTCGGGGTTCTCGCTGGTGCGCCGGCGCTGGCGGACAATGGAATCGTTATCCTTGACGAATTGTGCTTCCTGGGCATCCTTCAGCGGAATGAAAACCATCGGGTCGCCACTTGACGATACTGCTCGTCGGGTAAGGCCGACGACTTTGTAATGGTTGCGCCGGATGACGATGGTGTCTCCGAGCGCAAAGCCGGTCGCGGCATCCGCAACGGCTTCATAGTGACCGCGCGTGATCTGACGCCCGGCGACAAGAAACGGCGGCCAGCCGGGAGTTGTAATATTTCCCGGCGCAATACCGACCACCATCGCCCGAACGTCGGTGTTTCCTTTTCGGACCTGCATCGTCAGATAGGTGACGTTGGCAACCCGTTCGACGCCTGGGGTCGTCAGGATCATCCGATAAATGTCGTCGTTGATGCTCGAGGATTCGGCGTAGGGGCCGAGTGTATTCTGCTGGACGACCCACATATCGGCACCGCTGTTATCGAGCAGCACCTTGCCGTCGTCGACCATGCCCCGATAGACGCCCGCCATGGTGAAGGTGACACCGATCAGCAGGCCAAGGCCGATTCCGGTGAAGACGAACTTGCCCCATGAATGCAGTATGTCGCGACCCGCAAGGCTGATCATTTGAGAAGCTCCGCGGATTTGTCCGTGATGTGAATGCGGCTCGTGCTCGTCAGCCGCGAGGCGCTGTGAACGACGATCTCATCACCGACCAGCAGGCCGTCCATCACCTGAACATCTCCGTCCAGATCGGAAGCTCCGACCCGGACGGGAACAAAGTGAACCTTGCCGTTCTCAATTTTCCAGACACCGGCTTTGCCATCGACGGCTTGAACGGCGGCGTTCGGGATCACAGGCAACGCGGGAAGCTCAGGCAGGACAATTGTTACTTCGGCCAGTTCTCCGATTGGCGGCAACGGTTCGGGCAAGGTTTCGAACTCTACCTTGGCCAGATTTTCTTCCGTAACTACGTCGGCGAGCACCTCCACGCGCGTTACTTTTCCAGGAATACTCGCCCCGCTATGAGACCGTAACGCGATCTGAGCCGGAAGGTCTCTACGCAGGCCGGTTGCTGCGATCTGATCGAACCGGGCATTGACCCACAGGTTCTTCGGGTCGATCATTTCGATAACTGCCTGACCGGCGACCATGGTCGTTCCGGGCTCCGCATTGCGGGCAGCAATCACGCCATCAACCGGTGCGCACAGGACCAGGTTTTCCCGTTGCTTGATCAACCCGTCACGGTCAGCGCGATTGCGCTGCAGATCCTGCTGTGCAGCAACGAGGTTCGATTGGGCGGCCGAGAAAGCGGCGAGCGCTACCTGACTGTCCTGCCGTTTTGTCTCGACAGCGACCTCACTGACGGTACGGCTCTTCCAAAGTGCATCGTAGCGCCTCTCCTGCGTATCGGCGTAATCCTTGCGTACCGAAGCATCTTCTACTTGCGCTTCGGCTGCCTTTATCGATGCCTCGGCGCGGCGGATGGCGGCATCGAGAGCGGCGATGCGCTCGTCGAGATCCACCGGGTCCATTTCCGCCAGGACCTGCCCGGCTCGAACCTTCTCCCCCACATCGACGTGGATCTGACCGATGCGGCCAGCGATGATGGGGCCGATCTTGTAGGAAAAGCGAGCTTCAACCGTGCCGATACCAAAGAGCGCAGGCGAAATTGCCCGAGTTTCGGCGGTTGCAGTCATGACGGCGACCGGCGCCAGCGGCCCCGATCGCAGGACGACATAACCGAACGTAGCGGCGATCGGGATTGAGACTGCCAGGAGCATCAGTGTGCGACGCTGCATAGAGGGAAGTTTCACCGGGTAGTCTCCACACAGGCACGATACGAGGCGAACGCTGCAGGCGCTGCCTCACGGATTTCATCAAGCTCATCTCTGATCAGCGCCCTGAACACCAAATGCTGGATCGTCGCAATAAACAGGTGGGCGGCGGTTTCCCTGTCCAGGGTGGCTCGGATTTCACCGCACTGCTGGGCTTCTGCTATCACACTGGAAAGTCGCTGCTCGTACCGTTGGATGAATGTCGCCATCATCAGCTTCAACGGAGACTTCGTCGTTCGCCCCAGCGCGTTGAGCAACAGCCGCGGGATATTCGGATGGTTCGCAACAAAATTGACGTCGGCCGCGAACATGGCTTCCAGAGATTGCATGGGAGATACGCCTGTTTGCCGCGAATGGATCATTTTGCAGCCTCGATTGAGCGGCGATACAATGCGAACACCCCCGGCGCACTTTCACGGATACGTTTGACGTCACCCTCGATGTGCGATTGCATTGCAAGGCCTTGGATCATGCCGACGAAGAGGGTGGCCGCCGCCTTCTCATCCAGCGAAGCCGGCAACTGGCCACGTCTCTTGCCATCCATAAAAAGGCGGCCAAGGCGGTCGCCATAAACCTGGAGCAAGGTCCGCGCCATGCGTTTGGCCAGGGTCTGTTCGGTGCGCTGCAATTCTTCAAACAACATCCGCGGTACGCCAGGATGCTCCGCGATAAAATGGATATGAGCCATGAACGCAGCCTCAATGGCTTCAAGCGGAGAAGCGGCAATCGAGGTCGCCTTATCGATGCGTGCGAGCAAGCGCTCGGAAACCCATTCCATGACCGCCTGGAGAATGGCGTCCTTCGACGAGAAGTGCCGAAACAAGGCGCCCTGGGTCACGCCCATCCGCTTGGCGATAGCATCGGTTGTAATATCTGCAGGGTTTTGTTCTGCGGCGAGATCGACGACGGTCTCAACCGTCATTTCACGCCGCTCCTCCGCTGAAAGATAGGTCGGTCGGGCGATCATTGAAAACCTCAAAGATAGTAATTACTCACTACCTATCAGGCGAAACGATGCCTTGCAAGAGGGAAACGGTGTGGAATCTTCCTAGTTGGAGACGCTCAGCGAACGTCGAAAGAGCATCAGGCTGGCTGCGAAGAACGCTGCGCCGAGTCCGGCCATCAGCAGAAGTTGAGGCCAGACTGTTCCGATCCCTGCACCGCGAAAGGCGACGGCTTTGGCAAAAGCAAGGAAGTGGCGCGATGGGAGCGCCAGTGTCAGCCGCTGCACCAGCTCCGGCTGACTTTCCACTGCGCCCATTCCACCTGAAAGCATAATCACCGGAATGATGACCATGATGACGAGAAGCGCGAATTGCGCCATGCTGCGTGCGAGAGTGCCCAGAAGCATCCCGATGGCGGCAGCTGCCCAAAGATACACCGCAGCCCCTCCCACCAGCAGCGGCGCCGATCCGGCTACAGGCACATTCAGCAGTCCTTGCACGACAAAGAGCAGTGAGCCGATAAAGGCCACAAGCACTACGATCATTGTCGCGAGAACCTTCGACAAGGCTACCTCGGCGGGAGTAAGAGGCATCACCATCAGGTGCTCGATGGTTCCATGCTCGCGCTCTCGCAACATCGCTGCGCCAGTCAGCGCAATCGTCAGAAGCGATAACTGATTCAGCAGCGAAGACATCGATTTGAACCAGACCGGATTGCCATTCGGGTTGAAGGCGCGGCGCAGTTCCAGCTGCAAGTCTTCAGGCGGCGCCTCAGGAGTACCTGATAAAAAAGCGACGCTCTCTTCCTGAACAATGTTGCGGATGTAATCTGTACCGAGCTGCGCTTGCGAGACCGCCGTGGCGTCGGCAAGCAGTTGGACGACCGGTCCCTTGCCCAGAATCGTATCCGCCGCAAAATCGGGAGGAAAGGTCAGAATGAACATGATCTCCCCGCGATCCATTGCGGCAGAGGCCCGGTTTGCGGACAGGAAAATCGGCTCCTGAAACCAGGGCGGTATCAAAGCGGATGAAATCTGCCGGGTCAGGGGCGAGTGATCCTCGTCAACAATCGCGATGGATGCATTGCGCACCGTGTCGCCTGCTCCACTGGCCTCAAGCATGACGGCTACGACGAACGACCACAGGATCAGCACGACCATCACCGGATCGCCCAAGACACTCTTCAGCTCCTTGCCGATCAACCAGAAGACATTGGAGAGCCGTTCCATCTTAACGCTCCTGCTTGCGCAAGAGTGCGATTGCGATACCGGTAAAAAGAGGGCCAAAGACCGCCAGGCGCATCATAGCCCCGCTCAGATCGACAAGACCAAGCGCCTTGGTATAGCTGCCGACGCTGATCGCCATATACCAGGTTGTGGGCCAAAAGCTGCCGAGGAGACGAGCGGGTCCATCAAGCGATGACACCGGCGTCAGCATTCCCGAAAACTGCAGGGTCGGCATGACCGACAAGACGGTACTGGCAAAGACTGCGGTAACCTGGGTCGATGACATCATCGACACCATCAACCCAAACCCTGTCGCCGCAATAGCATAAACAAGTGTCGCCAGAAGCAGGACCATCGGGTTGCCACGAAGCGGGACGCCCAAAACCAGCACGACGAGTGCGGTCAGGATCGCAAAGTTCATGAGCGTGATGCCGATATAGACAAGCTGTTTGCCGATCAGGAATTCGGCTCGACCAGTGGGCGTGACGTAGAAGTTCGTGATCGTGCCGATCTCCTTTTCCCGTGCCACACTGACAGCCATCAGGATTGCAGGGAAAAGCAGGAGCAGGAGAGGCGGGATCGACGGCCCGATCGAGGGCAGGCTCTCCATCGTCGGATTATAGCTGAAGCGGGGGCTCAATTGCACTACGGGCGGGCGGTTCGTTACAGGCAGCCCGTTCGCCGTATCGGTCGAGGCCGCCATATGTGCGCCTGTCACATAGCTTTCAATGGTGCCGGCACGCCCAGTGTCCGCACCATCGATCATGGCAGCCACGTCTACCTTGCTGCCACGGCGCAGATCCGCCCCGAAGCCAGGTGGTATCTCTAGCGCCAAGGACAACTCACCGCGGGAAAGCCGCTCTTCCATCGACAGCGCATCACGAATAGGCGCATGAACCTCGAACCAGTTTGAGGCTTCGAAAGTCGAGAGATAGGCCCGGCTTTCAGGGGTTTGATCATGATCGAGCGCAGCAAATGGAATATCGCGCACCTCCTGCGAGATGCCGAACGACATGATCAACAACAGGAGCGCGCTTCCCAGAAAGGCGAAGGCCAGCCTGACCGGATCGCGCCGCACCTGCATCGTCTCGCGCGCAGTAAAGGCCAGGAGCCGGCGCAAGCTGAATCCGGAGGCATCACCAATATTGTCCGAGCTGGAGGCTAAGGTTGTGGTGGCGTCTGCCTCTGGTGGAAGTTCAGCCGCGATATAGTCGACGAATGCGTCTTCCAGCGACGCCGCACCGCTGCTTTCGACTATTCCGGCTGGGGTGTCCGTAACCAGAACCCTTCCGGCATGCATAAGCGAGATGCGATCGCAACGCATCGCCTCGTCCATGAAATGCGTCGAAATGAAGATTGTCACCCGGTCATTACGTGACAAATCCAGCAGCAGCCGCCAGAAGTCGTCTCGCGCCTGCGGATCGACGCCCGACGTTGGTTCGTCGAGGATCAGGATTTCTGGTGCGTGGATTACCGCAACAGCGAGTGAAAGACGTTGGCGCAAACCCAGAGGCAAGTCACCCGCTCGCTGATCCAGATATTCACGCAGCCCAAAGCGAGGCACCAGGTCAGCCAGGCGTTTGTCGGTCAGTTCTCGGCCGAGATGAAACAGCCGCGCATGCAAAAGCAGATTTTCGCGCACGCTCAACTCGCCATAAAGCGAGAAGGATTGAGACATGAAACCGACGCGTCGGCGCGCGTCCATTCCCTGGGCGTCAATAGGCCGGCCGAAAATCCAGGCCTCGCCTTCGCTCGCCGGCAAAAGGCCGGTCAGCATCTTCATCGTCGTGGTCTTTCCGCATCCATTGGATCCGAGAAAGCCGAAGATTTCACCACGTGTGATTTCGAAGTTCACTGAATCCACTGCGGTGAAGCTACCGAAGCGGCGGGTCAGCCCCTGCGCCCGAATTGCAATTTCTTTCGTTTCCGGATTTGGACTGTCCGGTAAAGGTTGACTGGTCGTTCTGGCTTTGCTCTCTGCTTCCGTGCTCGATAAGAGCCGAACATAGGCCTCATCCACCGAATTGGTTCCAGTCTGTGCCATCAGGGTTGCAGGGCTGGCCGAGGCCAGCACGCAACCGGCGTCCATTGCTACCAGATGATCGAACCGTGCGGCTTCCTCCATATAAGCCGTTGAAACAAGCACGCTCATTTGCGGCCGCTCTGCCCGGATCGTGTCGATCAGATCCCAGAACTGGCGCCGGGAAAGTGGATCGACGCCGGTTGTCGGTTCATCCAGCAGCAGGAAATCCGGATCATGAATCAGTGCAGAACACAGGCCGAGCTTCTGCTTCATGCCCCCCGAAAGCTTGGCAGCGGGGCGGTCGAGAAACGGATGCAATCCTGTTGCGCGGGTTAGCCTCTCAATGCGGTTAGCGCGTTCTGATCGGTTCAGTTCAAAAAGCTTCCCGAAAAAATCGAGATTCTCGCGCACGGACAGGTCGTGGTAGAGGTTTCGTCCAAGCCCTTGCGGCATATAGGCGATACGTCCCCCCATTGCCGCGCGGTGACGGGCATCATCCATGCTGCCGCCAAGGCAGGTGACGCTGCCTGCCTGCAATCGCTTGGCGCCGGCAATCAGCCCCATGAGCGTGGATTTCCCGACGCCATCCGGCCCTATAAGCCCTACCATCCGCGCTGCAGATATCGATAGCGATACCTCTTTTAGAGCCGCAACCGCTCCATAGCGGTGGTGCACATGCTCCAGCCGGGCTACGGGTTCGGGCGGCGTCTTCATGGCTGATCCGCTTCGCTGACTGAGGTGAGGTCAGCTAACGGTGGAGTCAACGCCTCTGGCCACTTGGGCAAACTGCCATCCGCGCCCGCCAGACGCACCCATGCGACACCACGCACGCCCGTTTTTACCTGTTCAATTCGCGCCATCACCAACTCAGAGGGAATGCGCACGCGGATGCGGAACATCAGATTTTCACGTTCGCTGAGTGTCTCGACTTGCTTGGGCGTGAATTGTGCCTGGGGCGAAACGAATACGACGCTGGCCGGTATTGACAGGTCGGGCATGATATCCGCGACAATCCTGGCTTCATCGCCGATCCTGACCCGTGGGGCATCGGAGGCAGGCAGGAAGAATTCCATGTACACATTTTCGAGGCTGACCAGCGTCAGGATCTTGCCGCCGCTTCCGACGATCTCGCCTACCTGTGCGAGCCGATAGAGCACCCGTGCCGGCCCATCGGCATAAAGTGTGGCATCCGCGATCCGTGCCGCGATCTCGTCTCGGGTAGCCGCTTCGGCTTCTACAGACCGCTCCTGGGCGCGAAGCGTCGCCTGGGTGGCGGCAAGTCCCGCTTCGGCTAGCTGGGTTTCAGTTTGACGGATTTCCAGGTTCGACCGCGAGATGACATCACGCGTACTCAATGTTTCCGCACGTGCCTGCTCGCCCTTGGCTAACGCCAGCCGCGCCTGGGCTTCCGCAACGCGAGCCTGGGCAACGCCGACCGCGGCTTCGGCACTGGCAACGGCCGCCGCTGCACGAGCGAATTGAGCGCGCAGTTCAGCCGTGTCCATCACAGCCAATGTGTCTCCTTTTGCCACCAGGTCGCCTTCCCGTACCCGGACCTCGGCAATGCGCCCGGCCAGCCGCGGCGATATGTCGATGAGATCGGCTTCGATCCTGCCATTGCCTCGAGAAAATCCATCGGGCGGCAGATCGGAGGGCTTGAACAGCACGCTCCAGGCCCCAAATCCCAAAAGCCCTGCAAGTGCGATGAGGACGATCGTGATAGAAATCCGGCGTGACATCAGCTCTGACTCCATGTGTTGATGACGGGTTGCGGTTCACGGTTGAACCATTTTCCAGGTCGCCGCCGTCATGGAGCCGCTCCAGAGCAAGAAGCGCGTTATCCCGGTGGCAATTGCCGCTTCGATGAGGCTGTTAGGGTCGAAGCGCGCTACGACAGTCAAATGCGGGTCAACCGCCAACACCCAATGTTGCACACGTGACAGATGGTGGACATGTGCGCATTTTGACCCTTTCATTTAATCAAAAAGATAGTAATTACTTACTCTAATTCGTATGAGCGAGTCTCGTCAACGGTGAATCGCCCGCGATCCGCAACGATCAACGACGGCTTCCGGCATTCAGGGAAAACGATTGCTGAACAATTATTGCAAAATTTCGAATGCGATATATTTATAATGATGGTTCCTATGAGCTCTCGAAAGGCAATGTGAGGATAGCTTCATGACACCCAAGCCCGAGGTCACCGGCTTCTACGATCAGCGCACGGGGTCGATCCAGTATGTCGTTGCCGATCCCGAGACGAGGACATGCGTCATCATCGACCCGGTGCTCGACTATGACGAGAAGTCAGCTGCGACGGCGACCGCCCATGCTGACACCATTCTCAAGTTCATCACCGGCCGGGGCTATGAGGTCGAATGGATTCTCGATACGCACCCCCACGCGGACCATTTCACGGCGGCTGCCTATCTCAAGGAGAAGACCGGTGCGCCGACGGCCATCGGCGAGAGAGTCATCGACGTCCAGAAGCTCTGGAAAGGGTTTTACAACTGGCCCGACTTTCGCGCCGACGGGTCGCAATGGGACAAGCTCTTCGCCAACGGCGAGACCTTTAAGGTCGGCAACATCCCAGCCAGCGTGATGTTCTCGCCCGGCCACACCCTGGCCTCGATCACCTATGTCATCGGTGATGCAGCCTTTGTCCATGATACGCTGTTCATGCCCGATTCAGGCACGGCCCGCGCCGATTTCCCCGGCGGCAGCGCCACGCAACTCTGGAAATCCATTCAGGACATCCTGGCACTGCCGGACGAGACCCGCATCTTCACCGGCCATGATTACCGGCCCGGCGGCCGCGAGCCTTTGTGGGAATCGACCGTCGCCGAGCAAAAGGCAAAAAACATCCATATGTCGGTCCACAAGACCGAAGCCGAATTCGTGGCCGCGCGCGAAGCCCGCGACAAGACGCTTCCCATGCCCAAGCTGATCCTGCACGCCCTGCAGATCAACACCAATGCCGGACGGCTTCCGGCACCCGAGGACAACGGCCGGCGCTATCTCAAGATCCCGATGAACCTGCTCGAAGGTGCCGCCTGGGGCGGTTGATGGGCATGATGCTGCTTTTGGATGAAGCTCAGGCACTCAAGGGGAAAGTGGGGGAAGCAACCGCCTTCCTCAAGAAGTTCTCCAACCCTGATCGGCTGCTGATCGCCTGCACCCTTATCGGGGGCGAACGCTCCGTGCGCGAGCTGGAAGATGGGCTCGGCATCCGCCAACCAGGGCTGTCCCAACAGCTTTCTGAACTACGTCGAGCAGGACTGATTACCGGGCGCAAGGAAGGCAAACAGGTCTTTTACCGGCTATCCGATCCGCGCATCGAATCTTTTATTCACATCATGCATCGCCTGTTTTGCCAGTAAGGCGTGACAGTGGGTGATGCTGAAAGGACACTCAGGATGAAGGTCTATCGTATCGAGATGGATTGCGGTTTGCACAGCCTGTGCCATCGCAAGACGATATGAGCGCAGGAAGATAACAAGCCATGTGGCCCTTTAACCTCTTTGGGCAACCTCGAAAAGTGCACATCAAGCTCAGGCATGAGCGGTTTGCCACAGCAAATCAGATCAGACCTGAAGATATCCCCATGTTGGCCGAGCAGGGTTATGCCGCCGTTATTTGTGTCAGGCCGGACAATGAACAGCCAAACCAACCGACTTTTGAAGAGATAGCTGGCGAAGCCAGAAAGCGTGGGATGAAGGCATTTTACATTCCGGTTTCTTCTGTTCCAACAGTCGACCAGGCGGAGCGCTTCAAGAAAGTAATGGCAACCATCGACGGGCCGGTCCTGGGTTATTGTCGTTCGGGGACCCGCGCCGCCATTCTTTATTCGTTACTCGAACGGTAACTTACCCCCCCAACCGTTCGAGCCGGGCGCGGCCGGCCTAGCCCAATTCCGGCCGCGCCCACCCTTTCCATCCGTTCGCCAGCGTTCAGTTGATGACCAAACTCTCGAAAATCTTTCCTGTTCTGCAATGGAGCAAGACATACGATGTCAGCACGCTGACTGGCGACCTCCTGGCGGCCGTTATCGTCACCGTCATGTTGATCCCGCAGTCACTGGGTAATTGCCCACGCCCCCGGCTGCACTTCAGGCGCTGACGGTCTGGAGGATGGTCTTGAAGGCGTTGGTTCCGGGGCGCAGACGAGCGGTGTCGACGACGGTGCGGATGTCGGCCTCGCCCTTTGCGGCCCACATGGCGCGATAGCCGTTGGTGACCTTGCGCTGGATGACGGCGGGTCGCAGTGCGCGCTCGCAGCCGTTGTTGGTTGCCTCGACCAAACCCGGCCAGAGGGCAAAGGTCAGAAGCTGATCGCGGGCCCGCCGGAACTTGTGCTGGACAGCGCGAGCGAACTCGCATGACGTGGCCGTGGCCAGGATATCGTCGAGACTTCGCTCCAGCGCACGGCGCTTGGCGGCAATGGTCGATGCGGCGAGTGTTTCGATACCATCGGCCAGGGCGAAGGCTCTTCGCAGCCAAAGCCTGAGCCGCGAGGGCAGAAAGTCGTCGCTCGCCTCGTCGGCGTAAGCAACGTCGCGGGCAAGATGGGCAAGGCACGTCTGGTGCGCGTCGGCATGTCCCTGTTGCGCCACGTAACGATCGGAGCACCAGACAGCGGGGCGGTGTCCGTCCATCAGCGTCCGGACCACGACGGCGCCGCGTGTCGGGGCCGCTTGATGGACCACCGCCTGCGAGCAGCGGAACACCCATTGATAGGCGTTGCTTCCTTCGATCCGGACACCGGTCTCGTCGGAGGCGACCACCTTCGCCTGTCGCAGCGCCAAGACCGCCTTGTCACGATCGGCCGCGAAGGTCGCTTGCGCCCGGCGCAGCATGTTCATCAGGCCACCCTGGCTGATGCGCAAGCCGAACAGGTCCGCAAACGCTCCCTGGAGCCGCTCGTAAGACATAGCCTGGAAGGTCTTGAGGTAGGTTGCCACCGCGTGCAGACGCGGCCCGAACGGCGTTCCCTTCGCCGCCTTCGGCACGGGCGCGATGACCAGCTTGCCGCATGACGGGCACTGAACCGACAGACGCCGATGGCGCTCGATCATCGGCTTGATCTCGGGAAGTTCGATCTTGTCATATTGGCTGACGGTCGTGGTGGGAAGATCGCCGGGCAGGCTGATGTGGCAGCAGGGGCATTGGTCGGGATGATGATCGACAACGCGATCGAAATCCTCACTCATCGTCCGGCTGTGACCTTCATGACCGGGCTTGGCGCCGCCTGGCCTGGCCTTCTCGCGGCGTTTCTTGCGATCGCTCGAAGGCGGCTTCGAAGACGTCCGTGACGTCTTCTCAGGACGCTGAATCCTCAGCACCAGATCAATCAGCTCGTCTTTCGTCAGCCGCTGCAAATCACCACGATCCATCCCGCCATCGATTCAGAAATTCACGTCGCTGACAAGGGGTGGGCAATTACGTCACTGGCTTATGCCATGCTTGCCGGCTTGCCGGCGGAAATCGGGCTCTATGCCTCGATCCTGCCACTGGTCGCTTATGCGATTTTTGGGACCAGCCGGACGCTTGCGGTGGGGCCTGTCGCCATCGTCTCACTCATGACCGCCTCCGCAGTCGGTGAATTCGCGGCCGGAGGAACGCTTGATTATCTGACCGCTGCCACCGTGCTCGCTCTACTCTCCGGCGGCATGCTGGTGCTCATGGGGATCTTTCGACTCGGCTTTCTGGCCAATTTCCTGTCGCACCCGGTGATCTCGGGTTTCATCACTGCATCCGGTCTGTTGATCGCCGCCAGCCAGCTTCGGCATATCCTCGGTGTGCCAGGCGGTGGCAACACTGTTCCTGAGATTGTTGGGCCCCTTTCTGGTCAACTCACGGCGATTAACCCAGTAACGTTTGCCATCGGTACCGGCGTTTTGTCTTTTCTGTTTTTTGCCCGCAAGCATCTGAAGCCCCTGCTGGTTGCGATCCGCATTCCGGTGCGTCCTGCCGACATGATGACGAAGGCCGCGCCGATACTCGCGGTTGGCGTGACAGTCGCGCTTGCCACCGGCCTCAATCTCGGCGCACGGGGCGTCGCCCTTGTCGGCGAGATCCCGCAGGGCCTGCCGACGTTCGGCGTGCCTGCTTTTTCCGTCGACCTCGTCTCCGCCTTGCTGGTCCCGGCATTCCTGATTTCGGTGGTTGGCTTCGTCGAATCCGTCTCGGTCGGGCAGACGCTCGCCGCTAAGCGCCGCCAGCGGATCGATCCCGACCAGGAGCTGATCGGCCTCGGCGCGGCCAATATCGCCGCCGGTCTTTCATCCGGCTATCCGGTCACTGGTGGCTTCGCCCGCTCGGTGGTCAATTTCGATGCCGGCGCGCAAACACCGGCCGCCGGTGTGTTCACCGCCATCGGCATCGCGCTCGCCGCCCTGTTCCTGACCCCCTTACTGGCGAGCCTGCCGCAGGCAACGCTCGCGGCTACGATCATTGTCGCGGTGCTTTCACTGGTAGATTTTGGAGCCGTTCGTCGGGTATTTGCCTATTCGAAATCCGACTTTGCTGCCATGGCCGCCACGATCCTCGTCACGCTCGGATGGGGTGTAGAACTTGGTGTCATCGCCGGCGTCGCGCTTTCGCTATTGCTGCATCTTTACCGGACCAGCAAGCCGCACATCGCCATTGTCGGTCAGGTGCCTGGCACAGAGCATTACCGGAATGTCGAACGGCATCCTGTCCTCACCGCCCCGGAACTCCTGTCGATCCGAGTAGATGAAAGCCTCTATTTTGCTAACTCGCGCTTCCTCGAGGACACGATCGCGGCATATATCGCCGAGCGGCCGGACGTGCGGCATGTCATTCTGATGTGCTCGGCCGTCAATGCCATCGATGCATCCGCGCTCGAAAGCCTGGAGGAAATCAATCGCCGCCTCACCGACGCAGGCATTGGCTTTCATCTCTCGGAGGTGAAAGGCCCAGTAATGGATCGGCTGGAAATCACGCGATTCCTTCAGCATCTCAACGGAAACGTCTTCCTCAGCCAGCATGAGGCGGTCAATACGTTGACGTCCGGAGGTCTGCCGGCGATGTCCGTTCCAAAGCCATGAGCGGACAAGAAGCTACCCGCTCTGCTATCAAGTGAACTTCAGCCCAATCTTCTTGCGACTCGCAGGTGCCACGGTCTTCGCTGACTCTTTAGAGGACGTGCGCTTGCGGCCGAGGCCCATAGTTTTCGCCATTACCGATCGTTCGTTCGAATAACTGGGCGAGACCATCGGATAATCCGCCGGTAGGTTCCACTTCTGCCGGTATTCGTCCGGTGTAAGGTTATGATGTGTTGCCAAATGACGCTTCAGGGACTTGAATTTCTTGCCGTCCTCTAGGCAGATCAGAAAATCCGGGGTTACCGATTTGCGGGCGGGTACGGCCGGCAAAGCCTTTTCCTGCACCTCCAATTGGGGAGTAGACCGAAGTCCGTTTATCGCTGCGTGGACATCCGCGATAAGACCGGGAAGCTCGGCAACTGGAACCGGATTATGGCTGACATAAGCCGAGACGACATCAATCGTAAGATTGATGATTTCATTTTCAGCGACGGTGGTTAAATCGGTCATTTCTCGATCCGGATGATGTTTAATTCAGAGAGATCACAGTAATTCTCAAGGTTGTAGTATAGACTGTACGCTTGATCTTATCAGATAGCCGAAAAGACGTGGCATACGCCACGCCCTGCCTTCCTGATGTGGCTTTGTTATTCGGGTGCGCGCACCAGAATCTTGATTTGACTTTTCTCGGCGACCAGCGTCTCAAATCCTTCCGGCACGATATCATCAAGCTCAATACGTTTGGTGACCAGGCGCTCAGCAGAAAAATAACCCTGAACCATCAAATCCATCACCGCCGGGAAGACGTCACGATAAGCGATCGTGCCTTTTAGATTGCGCTCTTTGAGAACCACCGTGTTCGGCTGCACTGCAGCTTCCTTTTCCCAAATCGAGACGATGATCGTTTCTCCTTCGTAACGGGTTGCGTCGATACATTGCTGGAGCACCGAAGGAACGCCGGTAACCTCGAATGCGACATCTACCCCACCGTCGATGAAATCTCTGATGCGCTGAACGGCATCTTCCTTCGACGGATCGATGACGCTGGTTGCGCCCAATTCAAGGGCTTTCGCCGCACGCTGCTCGGATAATTCGACCACGTGAATCATCCGTGCTCCCGCAACTTTCAGTGCTTCGACGACCAGCAGGCCAATTGGACCCGCTCCGAAGACGGCAGCGGTCCCTCCTGGCTTGAAGCTCGACACGCGAACGGCATGCAAGGCAACTGCCGCCGGTTCCACCAAGGCACCTTGTTCGAAGCTCAATCCCTCCGGCATTTTATGAACCCAGCGTTCCCCAACGACCGTATGGGCCGAGAACCCGCCACCTCCACCGGAAAGGCCATGGAAGCCCAGGCTATCGCAAAGATTGTACTTGCCGTGTCTACATGCATCACAATGGCCACAGGCCAGGATCGGCTCGACGACGACGCGATCACCCGCCTTGAGACGGGTGACGCCATCACCGACCGCTGCGACCTCGCCTGAAAATTCATGCCCCATGACAATGGGTGCGACCTCGTGGCTGACGGGATGGGGCGAGCCCACCGGAATAAATATCGGTCCAGCCACATATTCGTGAAGATCGCTTCCGCAGATGCCAGTCCACTTGACCTTGATCTTCACCTGCCCAGGCCCTGGCGTAGGCTCTGCCACGTCTTCGACACGAATGTCATTGGCCTTGTACCACAACGCTGCCTTCATGGGATCTTCCTTTCATTCAACCTGAACATGGCCAAACAAGGCCTGCTCAAACTCCGACGAGATATGCTTGGTTTTACATCGTGATAAGTTTGAGGTATTTTATAACCCTCATGGCAGACAAATCCTTGATGCAACTCAACGGGCGTCCATCTCCCTGGATGTCTGCAAGCATTCATCGCGTTGCCGTGCGAGACCTGCTCGCGGATATGAGGCGCAGGAGCTTTCGACGGAGGCCTGAAAATAGCGCTCAGCAAAGCTCGCTCCCAAGCACGTGATGTGCTTCATCCGCAATGACCTGCTCTTCATCCGTAGGGACAACCAAAACTGCTATTCGGCTGGCGGGGCTGCTGATCACGGCTGCGTTCACCGCATTCGCAGCCGGGTCAAGATCAACCCCAAGCCACATCAGGTGGGCGCAAACGTCAGCCCTGATCGAGGGTTGGTTTTCGCCGACACCGGCCGTGAAAACCAGTGCATCAATACCCCCAAGCGTTGTAGCAAGCCGCGCGACCTCACCCGCGATACGAAATGTGAAAAGCTCAATCGCTTCCCGCGCCTCCGGCTCCTCGCTTTGGAGGAGTTCGCGACTGTCGGCGCTAAGGCCAGAAACGCCGAGAAGGCCGGAACGATGATAAAGCACGTCCGCCAGTTGCGCGGGTGTCTGCTGCTCCACCTCGAGCATGTGTAGTAGAACGCCAGGGTCAAGCGCGCCGCACCGGGTCGCCATGGGAATGCCATCAAGTGTCGAAAATCCCATGCTGGTATCCCTGCTTTTGCCTCCTTCGATTGCGCAAAGGCTTGCGCCACTGCCGAGATGTGCGATGACCACCTTGCCGGCGGCAATTTCGGGCGTGCGACGCGTCAGTTCGGTGGCGATGGATTTGTACGACAGGCCATGAAACCCGTAACGCTTGATGCCTCTATCGTGCATACCGCGAGGGATGGCAAACCGGCGGACAACTGCCGCATTGGTGCGGTGAAACGCGGTGTCGAAGGACGCGGCTTGCGGCAGATCAGGTCGGATTTCGCGTACAGCCTGAATCAGGCCTAAACTCTGCGGCTGATGCAGGGGAGCAAAGGGCGTTAGCGCCTCGATCACACCAATCGTGCTGTGATCAAGCAGCGTCGGCCCTGCGAACCAATCACCGCCATGCACAACCCGGTGCCCGATTGCCGCGATCCGGCCGATGTCAACATGGCTCGACAAGCAGGAAAAGGTTTTGGAAAGGATTTTGAAGAGGTCATCACCGGGATTGGCTTCGAGTTCGAAATCAATCCGGTCGGCCCCCTCTCCCAGGTAAAATGTCAGCGGATCCCTATGAAAATCGATTGTTCCGCGTGTTATTTTGACCGGCCCATTTGCGTCGATCCGGAAGACTCCGATCTTCACGCTCGAAGAGCCGGCATTAAATGAAAGAAGAGTGGCGTCGGTCACGACAACAGCCCCTCTATCGGCTGGGAGGCGGCAACCAGCTTTGCCAACGCAGCCGATGCGATGCGTGCCGAGAGTGGATCCGACCGACTGTTCAATACGATAGGGACACGGGCGCCCAGCACGAGCCCGGCGGCGGTGGCGCCCGCAAAATAGATCAACTGTTTTGCCAGCATATTTCCGGCTTCAAGGTCCGGCACGAGCAGAATGTCGGCTTGCCCTGCCACGGACGAGGCGATGCCTTTCGTTCGGGCGGCGTCGAGATTGATGGCATTGTCGAAGGCGAGCGGGCCATCGACATCTGCACCAGTGATCTGGCCGCGGGCGGCCATGACCGTCAAGGCTGCCGCGTCAAGGGTCGCCGGCATTTTGGCGTTGACGGTCTCGACGGCCGCCAGAACCGCAACGCGCGGCCTTTCTTTCCCCAGCAAGCGCATCAAATCGATGGCATTCTGACAGATATCCCGTTTGTGCTCCAATGACGGCTGGATGTTGATGGCAGCGTCGGTCACGATAAGAGGCTTATCGTAGGCGGGCACGTCCATCGCATAGATATGACTGATGCGCCGTTCGGTCCTGAGCCCGGAGCCCTGCGCAATAACCGCACCCAGCAATTCGTCCGTGTGCAGACTACCCTTGACCAGCACCGACACCTTCCCTGTCACCGCGAGTTCGACAGCTCGCGCGGCGGCGGCATGGCTGTGCTCTACCGGCTCGATCGCCAAACCATCGAGCGATATCTGTGTGGCTTGTGCCGCTGCCCGGATCTTGGCTTCTGGTCCGACAAGAATCGGATTGAGCAGCCCCTCATTTCGAGCTTCCAATGCCCCCATAATTGCGGAGGCCGAGCAAGGATGGACAATTGCAGCGCAGACCGGCTGGGCGGCACGCGCTTTCTTGATAAAGGCATCGAAGCGATCGTGCCGCCTTAACGTCACATCAGGCAGGCGCATCCGCGACCACTCAACATTGTGCTCTGGCGCAACAACCGTCGCTACGCCCCGGAGCACCTCTTCATTACGTTGGTTGGTGCAAACCGTGTCAAGTATCACGATACTCTTTTGAGCCTGCTTTTCCTTAACGGTCACCGTTGCAGTGACCGTATCTCCCAATGCGACGGGCTTGATGAATTGCAAGTCCTGACCGAGATAGATGGTTCCAGGGCCGGGAAGCTTGGTGCCCAGAACGGCTGAGATCAATGCGGCCGTCCACATGCCGTGAGCAACGACATGACCGAATTGAGTTGTTGCAGCAAATGCACCATCAAGATGAGCAGGATTGACATCTCCGGATACCGCCGCGAACAGGTCAAGATCATCACGCGCTACCAAGCGCTGGATAGAAGCGGTATCGCCAGGCTGAAGCTGATCGAATGTTCTGTTCCGAAGAAAATCGTCCATCGTCAGCTCATCTTTGCAAAACATATGTGCCTGGCGCATCTTCGATCGGCTTGTAACCTTTCTCCGCAGCACCCGGAGCAGCGGGTGGAGACACACGTTCAGTGGTGGAATTCGCGGTCAGCCAATCGACCCATTCTTCCCACCAGGAACCCTGCTTTGCCTCTGCATACTCAGCCCATTCATCCGCGCTTCGGCAAAAATCGGCGGCTCGTTTGACGGCGATGCGATAGTGGCGACGAGGCCTGCCGGGTTCACTGACGATCCCTGCATTGTGGCCGCCACTTGCCAGAACAAAGGTGATATCGGCATCGCTTAGATAGTGGATCTTGTAGACTGAACGCCATGGCGCCACATGATCGCGCTCCGTGCCGACGACAAAGATCGGGATATGAATGTTCTGAAGTGCCGCGGGGCGCCCGTCCACCATGAACCGTCCGGCGGCCAATTCGTTATCCAGGTAGAGCCGCTGTAGATATTCGGTATGCATACGGTAGGGCATACGCGTGGAATCGGCGTTCCACGCCATCAGGTCGATCATCTCGGTGCGCTCGCCCATAAGGTACTCTCGTATCAGCCGCGACCAGATGAGGTCGTTTGAGCGCAGAAGCTGAAAGGCGCCGGCCATCTGATCAGCAGATAGATAGCCGCGGTTCCACATCATGCTTTCGAGGAAATGCATCTGGCTATGGTCGATGAACAGCGCCAATTCACCAGGCTCGGTGAAGTCGGTCTGCGCGCCAAGCAAGGTGAGTGACGCCAGCCGCTCATCCCTGCGGCACGCCATGGATGCTGCGGCAATTGCCAGTAGGGTGCCCCCGAGACAATAGCCCGTCGCATGTATCTTCTGATCCGGAATGATGGCGTTGATCGCATCGAGCGCAGCCATGATCCCCTGACGCCGATAATCGTCCATCGACAGTTCCCGATCTTCAGCAGTCGGGTTGCGCCATGAAATGCAAAAGACGGTGTGGCCCTTGCCTACCAGATATCGGATCAGTGAGTTCTGCGGCGACAGGTCGAGGATATAATATTTCATGATCCAGGCCGGCACGATCAGCACCGGCTCCGCCACCACCGCATCCGTCGCCGGTGCATACTGGATCAGTTCAATAAGGTCGTTGCGATACACGACCTTTCCGGGCGTGACCGCAACGTCCTTGCCGACAATGTAATTCTCAGTCCCAACGGGCATTTGACCCGTCGCGATACGGCTGACGTCTTCCGCCCAGTTCTGCAGACCATGCACAAAATTCATGCCGCCTGTTTTGATGGTTTTATCCAGCACTTCCGGGTTGGTGAATGGATTGTTGGCGGGCGAAAGCATATCGAGAAATTGCCGGGCGCCGAATGAAACCATATCCTCATGATGTGGAGTGACACCGGGAACGGAATGCGTGCTGTTATGCCACCACTGCTGGTGGAGAAGAAAGGCTTGGGCCCAGAGTTTGAAGGGCTGCCTTTTCCATTCTTCGCCAATAAAGCGCCGGTCTCCAGGAAGCGGTTCGACGCAAGCAGGTGTTTCGGGATCAATGCTTGCGGTCATGGCATAAGACAGCAGCCGAGCTGCCTTCTGATTGGCCTTGATCGCCAGCTCCATTTGCTTGCCGGGCGCGGAGGCGAGATGTATCGACCAGTCAAATAGTGCAAGTCCGAGCGCGGCAGGCGAGATTCCGCCGTTCGACCTGGCGCGAAATGCCGACCACGTGCGATCAATCGCCTTGAAGCCCTCATCGCCGATCATCTTATCGATCAGAACCGGCGGAATAGGCCTGACGTCCTTGATGCCGCTTTGCTGAGCCGGTCGGGTTGTTCTGGTTTTCTCTCGCATTTCAAAGAACTCCATAGTTCGTGGACGGAGCCGATGGCTGGCATCCATGCACGCTTCGATCTGTCAACCGATCCGGTTGTGGCCACCACTCGCGCCGTGATAGGATCAAATCTGTCGTATGACGGTTCCTTTTCTGCCTTCCAGGATCTCGCGCGCGTCTTCAAGTCGCCCTATCCCGGCGGTGCGACCTTTGACCGATGCAAAAGCGCAGGCCGCCTCTACCTTCGGCTCCATCGAGCCGGCTGCGAACGACTGTGCAGAGAGATCGCCTGGGGTTGAGTGTCGGATCGGCTTTTGCTGTTGTGTTCCCCAGTTTGCATATACGGCATCGACGTCGGTCAGCATGAGGAAGGCGTCAGCTGTAAGTTGCTCTGCAAGCAGACCGGCGGCACGATCCTTGTCGATCACTGCCTCGACGCCTTCAAGATCGTCATCGATGTTGCGGATAACGGGGATGCCGCCGCCTCCGGCGCAAACAACCACGACGCTCTGATCAACCAGCAGCCGGATCGCCTCGATCTGGGTGATGCGACGTGGCAAGGGCGACGGCACGACCCGGCGCCATTTGCCTTTCGCCTCCTCGACCAGCGGCCAGCCATGGATTTTCCGCACGCCAGCCGCCTCGGCATCATCGTAGACGGGGCCTATCGGCTTCTCCGGCCGGGAGAAAGCGGGGTCGTTTCCATCCACCTCGATCTGGGTCAGCAACGTGGCGATTTTCGTGTTCGGCGGAAGCGCATTGGTTAACTCTTGCTCGACGAGGTAGCCAATCATGCCAACGCTTTCGGCGCCGAGTATATCGAGTGGATAGGGTGCGACGTCGGTGTAAGCGGCTGCTTGTAGGGCCAGCAGCCCGACCTGGGGCCCATTGCCATGGGCGACGACGATATCATGATGGCGAGCAAGGTCGGCGAGCGCCACTGCCGCCTTGCGTACGTTGGTGCGCTGAACCTCGGCCGTCATCGGCTCACCGCGTTTGAGCAGGGCATTTCCACCGAGTGCGACAACAACTCTCATCTTATGCACCCAACGTCGCGACCAGCACCGCCTTGATGGTATGCATGCGGTTTTCCGCCTGGTCGAAGACGATCGAAGCTTCCGATTCGAACACCTCCTCGGTGACCTCCATGCCGTCGATGCCGTACTGCTGAAAGATCTTCTCGCCGACCTCGGTTTCGCGATTATGGAATGCCGGCAGGCAGTGCATGAATTTGGCGTGGGGATTGCCGGTGCCAAGCATGATTTCGGAGGTGACGCGATAAGGCGTTAGAAGTTTGATCCGTTCCTGCCATACCGAATCCGGTTCGCCCATCGAAACCCACACGTCGGTATAGACAAAATCGCAGCCTCGCGCAGCCTCCAGTGGGTCTTCCGTCAATGTGATGGTGGCGCCTGTCTTATCAGCTATCCTTCGACTTTCCTCCACCAGCGCAGGATCCGGCCAGCATGCCTTGGGCGCCCCGAGCCGCACGTCCATCCCGATCAGGGCAGCACCTGTCAGCAGCGAATTACCCATATTGTTGCCGGCGTCACCCAGGAAGCAGAAGGCAATCTGTGACAGATGCTTGCGAGTGTATTCCCGCATGGTCAGGAAGTCGGCGAGAATTTGAGTCGGATGGAATTCGTCGGTCAGGCCATTATAGACTGGCACTCCCGCCCATGTTGCCAATGTCTCAGCCTGGTCCTGGCCAAAACCTCGATATTCTATACCGTCATAGAGCCGGCCAAGAACACGGGCGGTGTCCTTCATCGATTCTTTCTTGCCGATCTGGGTACCGGTCGGCCCGAGATAGGTGACATGCGCGCCCTGGTCATAGGCCGCCACTTCGAAGCCGGTGCGGGTGCGGGTGGAATCCTTATCGAAGATCAGCGCAATGTTCTTGCCCTTCAGCCGCGGCTCCTCATAGCCACCATATTTGGCCTGCTTGAGCGAGGCCGAAAGCCTCAGCAGGAAGCGGATGTCGTCCGGCGAGAAATCCAGCAGCTTGAGGACGCTGCGGCCCTTGAGATTGATAGCCAAGGCGTCACCTCCTTCACACTGGATCCCGGACCAATGGACAGGTCATGCAGTGGCCGCCGCCGCGCCCGCGCCCAAGTTCGGCGCCCGGCACTGTGATGACTTCCACGCCCGCCTTGCGCAGTTGCGTGTTGGTGTAGGTGTTGCGGTCGTAGCCGACGACCACGCCGGGCTCGAGCGCCACGACGTTGTTGCCGTCATCCCATTGCTCGCGCTCGGCGACATAGGCATCACCACCCGTGGGAACAATGCGCAGTTTGGGCAACCCCATGGCTTCGGCAACCACCTCGGTGAGATGCCCGGTCTCTTCGCGTACGTCGATTTGCCAATCCTGCTTACCCGGCCGCAACGAATAGGCCGTGATGCGGTCCACGACCTCCGAAAACAGTGTGACGAGGTCACGGTCGCAGAAGGTAAAGACCGTATCCAGGTGCATCGACGCCCGTTCAACCGGCAGTCTGCAGGCGATGACACGCTCTGCGGCCCCTTGTGCAAACAGTGCACGGGCAAGCTGGCCAACGGCCTGAGGCGTCGTGCGCTCACCCATGCCGACGAGCACCACGCCGTTGCCGAGCGGCATGACATCACCGCCTTCCAGGGTCGCCAGCCCGTAGTCATTCTCAGGATCGCCCCACCATACGGAGAAATCGGCATCGCGAAAATCAGGATGGAAGCGGTAGATGGCCGCAATATTGACTGTTTCCAGCTTGCGCGCATTCCATCGCATGGGGTTGAGCGTCACCCCGCCGTAGATCCAGCATGTGGTGTCGCGGGTGAAAAGATGGTTCGGCAGCGGGGGCAGGATAAAATCTTCAGGCCGCAATGCAGGCACCAGCACACCTTTCGGTTGGATGGTCAGTTCCGCTTTGCTCATGCCGCCCATGAGGATGAGCGACAGCGCGTCGGCATCGGCCTCCATCAGCATGGTCTTCAGGTCGTCGGCGAGTCCGACCCCGACCGTGTTCTCATTGATGCGCCGCTCAAGCAGCCAGCGGCGTGCTTCCATATCCTGCATCGTCTCGGCGAGGGTCTCGCGCAGGAAAACCACCTCTGCCCCGCGATAGCGGATGGCGTCGACGAAGGTCATGTGCTCGACACGAGCCTGCTTGACCCAGATGACGTCGTCGAACAGCAGTTCGTGACAATTTGACGGGGTCAGGCGAGCAAGCGCCGCTCCGGGACGGTCAACGAGTACCCGCCTGAGCTTGCCCACTTCCGAATGCACACCATAAGTAATCGACACGGTCTTCTCCTTCAGGCAATCATTGTAGCGACGCTGAGGCTCGCCATGATGATGACGGTAAGAATGACAAGCAGCGGCCACACGAAACGCAGCCAGCGCTCATAAGGCACTCGCCCGATAGCAAGCGCCCCCATAACCACCGCAAAGGTGGGATTGATGAGGTTCACCAGGCCGTTGGCTGACTGATAGGCGGTGACGACAAGGTCGCGCCCGACGCTGGCAAAATCCGCGACCGGAGCCATAATGGGCATGGACAGCACGGCAAGGCCTGACGAGGACGGCACGAAGAACGAGAGCAGCACCTCGATCCAGTAGATCACGTTAATGAACACGATCTCGGAGAGACCGGAAACCGATACCTCGGCCCAATGCAGGATCGTGTCGGTAATCTTGCCGGCATCCATAACCACGACGATACCGCGGGCAAGGCCAATGATCAGCGCCACGCCGAGCAGGTCGCGCGCACCGTTCAGGAACGCGTCTACGAACTTTTCCTCTCCAGGCCGGGAGATCACGCCCACCAGGATGGCTGAGGCGAGGAACAGGCCGCTCATCTCGCCCATCCACCAGCCACCCTTCAATACGCCCCAGATCATGACGACGAAGGTGAGACCGAAGATGGCCAGCACGATCTTGTGCAGGGTGGTAAATTCCCGTGCGACATCCTGGTGAGCCGAAAGGAAATGCGCCTCGTTTTCTTCCTTGCGGTCGTATACAAGCGACTGCTTTGGGTCGGCCCGAACCCGTTCGGCATAGCGCATCACGTAGATCACGCAGGCGAGCCACGTCAGGCCGAGGATGACGAAGCGCAGCACTATGCCTTGGGTGAATGGGACGCCTGCGGCGTCGGAAGCGATGACGGTGGCAAACGCATTAACCGTCGAACCGAGCACGCCGACGCCCGCGCCAAGCAGGATGATCGCCACGGCCGTGACAGCGTCATAGCCGGCCGCGATCATGATAGGTAGAAGCAGCACGTAAAAGGCAAGTGTCTCCTCGGCCATGCCGTAGGTGGTGCCGCCGAAGGCAAAGACCGCCATCAGCACCGGGATCATCCATTTCTCGCGACCCTTGAGCGCCCTCATCGAACTGGCAATGCCGGCATCTATGGCGCCGCTCGCCGCAACGACGCCGATAAAGCCGCCGATGATCAGAACGAACAGAGCTACATCGATGGCGTTGGCCTGATTGGTGGCCGGATCATAAAGGCCGCCGATCGGCGCCATGATGATGTCGAAGATACCCTGCGGATTGGGTTCGGTAACCTGGTAGGTGCCGGCAACCGGAACGTCGCGATCGAGCGCAGCGTTATGAATGCGTTGATACTGACCGGCGGGAATGATCCAGGTCAGCGCCGCGACGAGAATGATTAGTCCAAAAAGAATGGTGAAGGCAGTGGGGAAGCGTAATGATTTCCGTTCTGCGGTTTTCGATGCGTCGTTCACGGCGCTCTCCGTGTCTGGCGGAATCTTTTATGGCTAACCGAGGTCGTTCAAATTACAAACGCATGGTCGTTTAAACCTTGCCACGAAGCTGCCTGATCGTTAGGTAGTAGTCAATCACTATCTTTAGGAGCAACGTAATGATCTCCCGATCAGCCTATCTTCCAGCGGAGGAGCGGCGCGAAATAACCGTCGAGACCGTCATAGAACTCGCGGCCGAACAGAACCCGGCCGATATCACGACCGGAGCGATCGCCAAGCGGATGGGGGTGACCCAGGGCGCGCTGTTCAGACACTTTCCTTCAAAAGACGCGATCCTTCAGGCAGTGATGGAATGGGTTTCCGACCGGCTGCTGGCTCGCATTGAAAAGGCGACTTCGAGAGCTGCTTCTCCTCTCGGCGCGCTGGAGGCAGCGTTCATGGCGCATATTGATTTTATTACTGAACATCCCGGCGTGCCCAGGATGCTGTTTGGAGAACTGCAGCGCGCTGAGCAAACGGTAGCCAAACAGATGGCCCAAACCTTGATCCAGCGGTATGGAGAGCGCCTCTGTCTTCTCATCGCGGATGGCAAGAAACGCGGTGAAATGGCTGCCGGGTTGGATGAAAAGGCCGCTGTCATACTTTTCATCGGCACCATCCAGGGGCTCGTGATGCAGGCTCTTCTTGCCGGCGACGTCAAGCGTATCCGCGCCAATGCCCCGGGGGTGTGAGGTGGTCCCGGTTTCCGAGACAGGGGCATAAGGTGGATCGACCGATGAAAAGGACGATCCAGCATGAAGACACGCAGACGGTTCTCGGCCGA